>QMSR01000171.1 GCA_003649695.1 Thermoplasmata archaeon | reverse complement strand
TATCTCCCTAGCAATTTGAACCCTCTTTGCAGAATCAACCTCCTCATCTAGGCCGTCAATGAGCAATAATAACCTGCCACCTTTTAGATAATCTTTAAGGATTGGCCACAATTCTTTGTAACTTTCCCTGAGAAATTGCGAGAATGTATAGTCTTTATTCAAAAAATGTGAATAAGAGGAAACTGAGATAATAAGGGGGATATATTCATCCCTTAGGCCAAAATCCCTTTTTGCTATCTCTGGTTCCTTAGCAAGCCTATAGGCAATGTATTTTAATAAGGTGCTCTTGCCCGATCCTGGGTCACCTAGAACCACGGCCCTTTTATATCTAAAGAGGTCCTTAAATGATATCCTCTGCTCCTCTCTTCCAAACCTCTCCCTTACCTTACCTAATTCCCTTTTTCTTGCCTTAGGAGATTTCTTCTCCTCCTTTAAATACTCTTCTAAATATTCTTCAGGCCCTAAGGATATCTCAACCCTCCTGATAAATCGCAGTGGTACAAATAGGTCCTCAAGCCGCATCTTGACCATCAGTTTTAATTGGCGGATGCCCTTAAATTCAAGCCACTCATATCTGTGTCTTAAATTTTCAAGGTATTGGGAGAGAAGATATTCATAATTTTTCAATTCCCTTGAGACGGAAAGGAGTTTTTTGTAGTGCTCTTCCGCATATTTGGTAACTCCAAGTAGTTGGTATTTCCTGACAAGGTCTTCATGAAGGCTAAGTTTACGGGTGAGAGGGATTCCAGGGGTTTGAAGTTCATTTTCCACATTTATTGCCTGTACCATTAATCTTGCTGCCTGGGCAGGGGAAAGCTCATAGGAATAACCTAATGGTTCAATAGATTGCCCCTTTTTAAGGATAAAGCTATAGAGCCCCCTTTTGGCAAGCCATATATCCTTACAAATTCTTTGAAATTCCTCAAAGTGCCTTTCATATATCCAGAAGATAAAACAGTCACTAGAATTTGCAAATACCTCCCGCATTGCATTAAGTCTTTTAAGCAAATTCTCATTATCTTTTGAGATCTCTAGGGGGGTAAAATCCTGAATCCCCTCCATCAGTGTATAGACAAATACAATTTCACCCCTATTTGTTGGTCTTGGTAATGGGAGGTTATCCTTTAGGAAAACCTCCCTTATATCCCTACCTGCATGTACTATGTTATAGGCCAAAAGAAATGATATGCCCCTTAATACCTCTTTATGTGAGACCTCAGCCAGGATTATATCTCCGCCCCCACTGCCTGTGACAGCCTGTTTTAGGCAGTCTAACTCCTTGCCAAATAGGTCTTTGATATTCTCAACTTTGATAAAGCCTATTTTTTGCATTTTTCATTAAGGAATTCCTTTAGGATGGGATGGGTCCAGTACCACTGGCCACCATCCTCATAATAGAGGATATAAAGATTTTGGATCAGCTCAGATAAAAGGGATTCTTTGATATCTATTGATGGTAAGATATCGGGTTTTTCTTGGTATATCCGGCAAAGTACCTTAATGGCCTCTTCTCTTAATCCCTTAATCTTCTCACGTCTAGTCCTCTCAATGGCCCTTTCTGCATCAGTTATATCAACCCTAATTTATCTTGAGACTGTGCCTCTACCAAGGCATACTGTATCAAATATATAAATTCCCTTATTACTCCACCACACCCCTCAATGAGCAATTCCAGTGCCTGCTCATCTATAAGGTCTGGCGTATTGGCCCAGGATAACCTGCGATGGGCTATCTCTTTTAAGAAGTTATAACTTTTGGGAAAATTATTGGGAGAAAATTTGCCTGATTCACGATCAAACAGAGTAAGGTTTGGAATCTCTCTAGTAACTGAAAAATGAAATCTAACCCTTTGAAAATGAGGCGAATGAAAGAGCTCAAAGGGAATGGTATAAATGATGGGACAGGATGGTTTTGCTAGAAGCCTACTCTCTGCAAAGATACGCTGGGCTATGTTCAATTCATCAATTTTATCTAGGCCATCAATTATCCAGAGGGGAAGGTGGCCTGTCTTATTATTGACCTCTTCAATGGCCTCTTCTATGTACCCTAAGATCTCACTTACCTCTGGCTCCACATCAATCTCTTTGACTGTCTCTGAACTTAATCCAAATCGAAATGACACACCTATCATCTGGATCAGCTTGGGGGCACTGAATTCTATATCCTTTACCCTCCGCTGAATTACCCGATTAAGGGAATTAGCAATCCTATTCAATGGGCCCTCATCAAGTTCGATCCCCTTATCCTTAGCAGTCTTATACATTGCTGCTGTAGCGCCAATCAATATCTCTAGATGATTTACATTAAAGAGGTCCATAGTAGTTTCAGCATCTAGCCACACTACGAAATATTTCTCATCCAGTATCTGGAAGACCTTACCAAGTTCAGTAGATTTGCCACTTCCACGCTGCCCTGTTAATACTGCCTTAGCATCCCTACCTATGGTCTCAATCTGCTGTGCAAGGCTGCTGGCAATCGGGACCTCCCTTGGCACATAGATGTATTCTATCCTTGCAATGTCTCTAAATTTGAATAATGGATCAAATGCCTGCCATAATCTTGACCACATATTTATATTCATCATATTATCACTTTCTATATTATCTAATGTAGATTTGCAATATTTAGAAAATACAATAGCGCTTTAGGACCCTATCTATCAATATAGAGGTAGAGGCCCCCTCAACCTGTGGTATCCTTATTACCCTTCCACCATGGGCTATGACGATTTTACTGCCAACTATCTTGTCCTCTGGCCAATCGCTTCCCTTTACCAATACATCAGGCAAGATGTATTCAATCAAAGAAAGGGGGGTTGGCTGATCAAAGATGGTTACACAATCTACAAAACTTAGGGCAGCTATAATCTCTGCCCTCTCCCCCTGAGGCACTAGGGGTCTTTTATCTCCCTTAATGGCCCTTACTGATTCATCACTATTTATAGCAACAATAAGCCTATCTCCATATTCCTTTGCGGCCTCAAGATACCTTATGTGTCCAATATGCAAGATATCAAAACAACCATTGGTAAAGACAATGGTAAGCCCCCTTTTCTTCCACTCCTCAACCCTCTCCTTTAGTGCCTTCCAATCCAGGATCTTATCTC
>QMSR01000170.1 GCA_003649695.1 Thermoplasmata archaeon | reverse complement strand
CCTATAAATACACTACAATAAAATTACAGGTAGTTATCTAAACTTTCTATATTTAATTCGAATATGTAGTTCATGGGCTCTGTTCCTTAGATGCTTCCCCATAACCCATCATAATAATAGTAATACACTATAGTCATAGTAATGTCTATAGATGCTATAGGTATTGTTATTTCTTATATAAAGTCATGTATTAACGACAGTGGTTTTATCGGGGTATGTCCGACCTAGAAGTGCTACTATCATAACTCATCCTTTATCTTATATAATATACTTTCGTCGAATTCTTCTATAGTATCATAGTATTCAGTATGCGTATCTCTTATTAAGCCTATTACCTCAGGTGAAATCCTTACACGTCTCTTTTTAATATTGGTCTTATTATCATGACCTATACTAATATCAAATAGATCTTCAACTATATCTAATCTATCCATAGGTATTAAAGTAGCTGTATCTAAACCTGCATTCTTAAAGAACCATTCATATAGAGACATATCAAATTGGTCCAATGTCTCTGGGCTGTTAACATTAAAAGACTCTTTAAAGTAACCGCATACAAAATGAGCATTACCTTGACTCCTCAATAAGTTATTAAAGACTCTAGCTTTATTAGGATATTTAAGCAATGTATCCTTAAGGTTAATACTGCGCCTAACGAATTCATCAATATCTATCTCTTGAAGCATGCCCTTGCTATCTGGGTCATAAAGCATAAAAGATAAATAGCCTTGAACACCTAAGAAAAACCTATAAAAACTTTTATACCAATCTTCAGGACTTCTGATCACTGCATATCTTGGTAACTCCCTATATCTCTCCGGTAGCATATCAATATTACCATGTCTAAAGTTAAAATCTATTTTCTTATTACCTTTTATCGCACCCACATGAACACTTATCCCTGCTGATTTCACCATATGGAGAAATACTTTATCGTCTATAACGTACATATTCTTTCCTTCTTATTTAATGGATATTGTAAAAGTACTACATATCTCCTTTAACAAAAGGAGATATGAAATTATACTTTATGCTATTACACTATCCTTTAATAACGATAAACTTTCCATTATTTTATTAGTATGTAATTCACTAGTACCAGACCACGATGGATTGATATCAAATATCTTTATGGTACCAACTCTATCCCCTATATCCTTTACTTTAAAATTAATGTTAATTAGTCCATTTACGTTAGCTGTAGACAGCACTTCTTCTATCTGATCTTTATGTCTCTTATCTAGTCTTACATACTGGATCCTATTAGTATGTAACATCCACAGTCTACTACCACTATCTATCTTACGAATATCCGTCTCTGGGTATCTTATAGTATATGACGAGATGATACCTTTATCTTTTGAGAAGATGATATCACTAGAATATTCTACGCCATAAAGATACTCTTCTACTATTCCTTGTTCTTTAGCACCTGACTCAGATACAACCATAACACCATCGCTATGATCGCCTTTAGCAGGCTTAATAATCTTCGGATAATTAATAGGATTTTGTTCTGGAAAATATCTCTCAAGACCTTTACTCTTAAAGAAAGTTAAATATTCTTTCTTATCTAAAAACATATTAAATATTTCTTTCGATGGTATTGTAGATATATCTAAATTAAGTTCATAGCATTTATTATAGTGCGCATTATTTAATGGAGCAACCACATCAAACTTACTAAGATCTATATCCACCCATGAGACTACAGGTAAACTAACTATTTTAATACCAGGATAATCAAATAGATATGCATTACTAGTAATAGGTATAAGAATATTAATCATTTGATACCCTTATCTTTCACTAACTTTACTGCATAGGGAGATACTTTATTATTTATGTTATACATAATCATTCCTTTAAATTATTATACTTTCTCTTAAATGTATGTTGTTAGAAAATATATTCTTATTCTTATATAGTATTAGGTCCAACTATTTAGTCTAAGGTCTTTAAGAATAGTTCCATTTTTTCCTACCTCAGACTCAGGTATGCAAGAAGGCTTCATGCGTTGCCAGTAAAATACCATAGGGGCATTTGGTATATAATCAACTAAAGCCAGGTAAAAATTTATCTTAGGCTCAGCAATTATAACGCCAGTTTCAGGATAGGTATCTTGAATAAAATATGAACTTAATCTTTTATTTTTATATTTACAAAACCATTCTTCTAGAGGAACTAGACATATTACATCTGCATCTATATAAATACCACCATATTTACTAATAATATTTACCTTAATAACATTACATAAATGAGCTATATGCGTACTATTTTCCTCATCTTTTTTAGTAAAAAACTCTGCGGTATTTGATTCATCCCAAAACATATATGTAAAATCTGGATTGAGCTCTTTAACCGTTTTACGAGCTTCCACTATCATCTCTGGTTCTTCACCTATCCAGATTTGGTGAATTATCTTAGGGACCAAAGATATTAACTATATCTTTATACTTCTTATATATAGCCCCTCCTATTTTTTCCCCTATGATTTTTCCATTCTGAAATAACTCTCTAAGTCTCTGAATAGAAATTTTAAGTTGTTCCTGTCCTTGGATAATGCAGCGTTGTTTAAATTGTTGCATCTTCTTCATAAACATAATAATCCTTTTATGCATTAGTCGAAAGTGTTAAGACGCCATTATTTGCATATATTTCTCCTGCTATACCAGTATCTGATGTTGGTAAACTATTTCCAAACTCTTTTGATAACAAATAACTTATCGGCACTAATGTCTGTAAGCCTCTTGCTTGTGTGATAGCAGGCGTGCTCTCTGGGACAGATAGTGTTCCATCCGTATAAATCTCGAATGCATTTTTTCTTTCGATACTACCCCCACTATCAAGAGTACCTATTCCTGTTTCATGTATTGTGTCTGTAGATGTACCTATATTATATCTACCGCCAGCATGAGATCCCTCATTCTGTGCTATAGTGCCTTTTCCCTCGGCATGTGATGCTTTTCCCGATGCCTCACTGTGATATCCTTCAGCGTGCGACGCCTGTTCACTAGCAGTAGTTACAAAACCCTCGGCGTGCGAAGCATCGCCCGATGCAGTCACATGATACCCTTCAGCGTGAGAAATATGCCCAGAGGCAATAGCTTCATAGCCTTCGGCATGTG
>QMSR01000169.1 GCA_003649695.1 Thermoplasmata archaeon | reverse complement strand
TTCCCGCGGCGCATGAAGGGCCGTGAAGGCGGTACTGGTAGTGGACATGATCAACGAGTTCGTGAAGGGGAAGTTCGGCTCGGAGAGGGCCAGGTCCATCGTGCCCAACATCGCGGCCCTGCTCGAGGGGGCCAGGTCCAGGGGCTGGCCCGTGTTCTATCTCAAGGACTCCCACAGGGAGGGGGACCCCGAGCTCAGGGTCTGGGGGCCCCACGCCATGGCCGGCACCTGGGCCTCCGAGGTGGTGGATGAGCTCTCCCCCAAGAAGGGGGACGCGGTCATAGAGAAGAGGTGGTACGATGGCTTCCTGGAGACCGACTTGGGCGAGAGGCTCAGGGATCTGGGCGTGGAGGAGGTGGTCATCGTGGGCATAAGCACCGACATCTGCGTCATGCACACGGCCTGGGGCGCCTTCACCAGGGGGCTGAGGATCTTGGTCCCCGAGGACTGCACGGAGTCCATCTCGGAGGAGAACAAGCGCTGGGCCCTGGAGTACATGAAGACCGTCTATGGGGCGGAGGTCGTCCCCTCGTACAGGGACCTGCTCAGGGGATCCTAGACCAGCGGAGCCAGGCTACGTCGTTGTTGTAGATCTCCCTAATGTCGTCCAGCCCGAAGAGGGCCATGGCCAGCCTCTCCAGGCCCCCTCCCCACGCCAGGACGGGGACCTCGATCCCCAGGGGCTCCGTGACCTCCGGCCTGAAGATCCCGGAGCCGAAGAGCTCCAGCTCCCTGCCGCCCACCCTGGCCACGACCTCTAGGCTTGGCTCCGTGTAGGGGAAGTAGGATGGCCTGAACTTGAACTCCCTGATGCCCATCTTCCTCAGGAACTCCGAGAGGAGGCCCATGAGGTCCCTCAAGGTAGCCCCCTCCTCGGCGACGATCCCGTCTATCTGCGTGAACTCCGGAAGGTGGGTGGAGTCTATGGCCTCCCGCCTGAACACCCTACCTATGGAGAAGACCTTGAACGGGGGTTCCCTCCCCCTCATCGCGTATAGGGCGCGGATGGAGCTCACGGTCATGTGGGTCCTGAGGAGGGCCCTCTCCGCCTCCTCCCTGGACCACCTCCCTCCCCAGTGGAGCTCGTGGAGCCTCGCGACCCTGGAGGCGTACTCCTCGTCCTCGATGGGGATTCTCCTCGGGACCGCGGTGTAGAAGGTGTCCTGCATCTCCCTGGCGGGGTGGTCCTGGGGCGTGAAGAGGGCGTCCATGTTCCAGAAGGCGCTGACGACGTAGTCGGTCTCGGCCTCCTCGAAGCCCATCTCCAGGAAGATCTCCCTGATCCTCTCGATGAGCTCCACGAAGGGGTGGGGCTTCCCGGGGAGCGGGGAGGGGAAGGGCATGGAGACGTCGTAGGGCCTGAGGCCCAGCTCCCTCCACCTCCCGCTCTTCAGGATCTCTGGCGTGAGCTGCCCGATGCCGCCAACCGCTGCCTCCAGGGCCCTGAGCCCCCCTTCCGTGGGCCTGTAGAGCTCCCTCCTCATCCTCCTCCTCTCCAGGAGCCCCCTGCGCAGGAGCGCCTCCACGACATCCCGGGGGGCGGACGACGGGTCCCTCAGGGCCCTCTTCCTGACCTCTATGGCCTCCCTCACCCTGGCGGGGTCCCCCACCTCCAGGACGCCCTCCGAGATCCGGGCACCGAGTTTCAGGAGCTCCCCCACCGCGACCCTGGCCTCTCCCCCCAGGGTCCTGCCCAGCTCCGAGAGGGGGCAGGAGGGGGTGCAGAGCCCCAGGGCCCTCTCCTCCGGGAGTCCCTCCTCCAGGGCCCTCCGGCCCAGCTCCGAAGGGACTATCCTCTCCTCCTCCAGGACCCTCCTGGATGCCAGGCCCTTCCTGGCCAGCCAGCCCAGGGCCCACCTGGCCCTGTCGGGCTCGAGGCCGGAGGCGGCTGCGACCTCCTCCGGGCCCGCCTCGCCCAGGGAGGCGAGGGCCCTGAGGGCCCTTAGCTCGTCCTCGGAGAGGGGCATTTCAGGTCCGAATGATGTAGTGTCCCTTTATGTTTAGCCTCGGCGCCCTGCCCACGATGCACCTGAGCATGGTGACCGAGACGCCTAGGTTGGAGGCCACGTCCCCTATGAAGACCCTGTCGGACTTCCCCATGATGGAGAGGATCCTCTCCTGGAGGGCGAGGACCTCCTCGTCGGGCATCATCGCCGCCGCGAGGATGTCCGAGATCTCCGTCATGGGGATGGTGAGGTTGATCTGGACGCTGTCGAAGTAGAGGGAGTATGCCCTTACGGGGCCCCTGGGGGTGGCCTCCCACCTCGTGTCCAGGACCCTGAGCTTGATGAAGTACTGGAGGGCCGATGCCCCCTCCTCCCCCCACCTCTCCCTTATCTGGCCCTCTGTCAGCCAGCCGGAGGCGAGGGCCTCCAGCATCTCCCTCTTCACCTCCGAGTCGGCCAGCCTGAGGAACAGGGCCAACTCGGAAGGCTCATTTATCAGCCGGATTCTTGCCATCCCAAGCTATACATAATCACTCCGTTTCTCTTTAGCTTTCTCCTTACCGGTGAGATATTCTATGATCTCCTCAGGATCCGCGCCCGATATCTCCACCTCGACGTCCCCAAGGGGAACGTTCCCCACGCCCAGGGAGAAGCGACCAACCGTGGCAGCCTGCTTGTTGAACTCGAAAACGATTCGGTCGCCCCTGACGCACCTCCTAAGGGCCTCCCTCACCGCGTCCCTTATCCTCTCCCTCCTCAGGAGCTCCCTGAGGTTCTCGAGGCTCTCGGAGACCCCCTCAACGTACCCCTCCCCAACCCTGATCACGGCGTCGGGGAAGATGTTCCGTATGGCCTCCTCCACGGCCCTGGGGTCCTCGGTGGGCCAGAGTGGGGCCCTGATCCTGATCTTGACCATGCACATTTTCATGGGGCTCAATTAAAAAATCCTTGATCGATTCATCACGAAGCATGGTGGACGACTCCGTCATCGGGAGAATCGCTATCCAGGAGGTTCGGAGGAGGCCCCTGAAGTCCCTGGACACGGAGATCGTCGAGAGGAAAGGACTCGGTCACCCCGACTCCGTGGCGGACGGGATCGCCGAGGCCATCTCCAGGGAGCTCTCCAAGTTCTACCTCAGGAAGTACGGGAGGATCCTGCACCACAACGTGGACAAGCTCCTCATCGTG
>QMSR01000168.1 GCA_003649695.1 Thermoplasmata archaeon | reverse complement strand
TGTACGTACATAGTATGCGATGAGTGTGGCAGACGAGCCATTGAGGAAGGAGACTTTGAGAAACTACGAATATGTAATCGGCGACTACTGGAGAGACTGCTACTAGATGGAGTATGGGCGGATATCGATGAGGACCTAGAATACGGATCGAGCTACGTGTATTTGAATCCATTTGGAGACTGCTGTGCGGCTATGAAGTGTATTGACCAGTACTTGAAGGGGAAGGGATACAAGGTAGTCAAGTTAAAGTATGGTGAGGAACTAGACAGGAAATGGTCGAGATTCGTGGGGGATTAAAGTGTCAGTGGTAGAGCTGAGATATGATCCAGTGGGAAACTATATCCGTGAGGCAATGAACACTATTTCACAGGTAAGGAAGATACCGGTATTCACAATTGAGGTCAAGGACATAGGAGCGAGGATGACAATCATACCCGAGTGCAAGTCATTGAAGGGATGCAGGGGACGAATATATATCAGGCAGGAGAAGCTCATGGTGAATGGAGAGATGAAGAATGCGACGATTACATACAGGGTCTATGTCGATAAGGAGACGGCAATGGAGATCATGAGGACAATTGACAAGATAATGAGACTACACAGGATCATCAAGCCAATCATAGAGTTGTTGCCTGCAGAAGACTATGAGCAGTGGAAATGGATGGAGATAGTCGTGAATGGACATGGATTCAAGGTGAGAATGAGGTGAGTGTCGCGGTTCACATGGAGATGACATACAAGGAATACGAGGTGTTTAGAACAGCGTTGCAATACGCGGAGTACCTAGTGTGTAATACGACTCAGAACCCAGAATGGTGTAGAGTCATGAAGATACTCAGACTCATGTGGGAGGCGAATATCACATGCGGGTAGTCACGTTCAAAATCAGTGAAGAACTCCTGGAGATGGTCGATACACTTGCCCAGGCAACAGGATTATCACGAAGCGCCCTAATACGACGCGCCCTCATCTTACTGCTTAAAGGCGAGGTCGAGGATCGGCTTCACGTCGAGCGCAAAGTTTTTAAAGCGTAAAATCATTTGAGAAACTGATGGTGTGAATATGCGGATATACGCCGCTGAGTGGAATTCGAGACACATAGTAGCAGTACACGTTGGAGACTATATCCGGTACGCGGAGCTAAGAGAAATAGCGAGCCGACTAGAGGAATACGATGAGGTTCTTGCAAAAGCCGATGTGGTAATTCTATCAGGGAAGATGCCTTCTTGGTACTCACTGGGACTACTAGCCACGATCCTGAAGAAGTATCAGCCCAGTGTAATAGGAATCTATAGGCCACCGGCAGATAAGGTACTTGTCGTCTACAGTGAGGATGAGTACTTGCCAGTGAACACATGGCTCGAGCTAACCAAGAAACTCAGGGAGTTCTGCAGAAGTGGAGTCATATTTCTCGAGGATACTCCGAAACACGCCTGAAGGGAGGTGGCACACATAGTGCCCGTGGACATCGAGACACTCAAAGCAGAGGGAAAGCCCGTTGAGGGAAGAGTCAAGAAGAGCGACAAGGAGGAACTCATCAAGACACTCAGCGAACAAGGCTACACCATAAAAGAGCTGGCCGAGATGTTCGGAGCCGCGAGAGGCACAATCTACAACCACTTGAAGAAACTACGTGAGGAAGGACTAGTAAAGGCATACAAGGTAGGCAACCAAGTCTTCTACGCCGCTGAGACAGAGTAAGGAGACAACTAATAGACATCACTCCCACCACACACCTTTTTTTCTTCACAGGTGGATAACATGCCGGTTGACTACAAGTACCTGCTGAATCTACTCGAGAAAGACAAGAAGCCGAGACGCAGATTCACAGACGAGGAGATACTTGAACTACTCCGTCAACGAGCATACACTGCAACGGAGCTAGCGGAGCTCCTAGACTACTGTGAGCAACGAATGAGGAAAATCCTGAAGCAATTACCCGTGGTACGCGTACAATCGGGGAGGAGGGTATACTATGTCGCAGAAGACGTCTGGAAGAAACCTTGAAGAAGAAGTACTGGCCATACTCGCGGAGAACCCTAAGATGTACTACTCGGCGAGAGAACTAGCTGAGAGACTGGGCATCCCGGTGAGAAGACTCCACCATGTATTGAGGAAGCTGGCGGGATACTCGAGGATATGGTTGATAAAAGTACGTGGGAGAATCTACGTGTCATTGTACCTGCATAGGGAGCTCGCGGAGAAGGCAATCATCATATCAGGACCAAGTCTCAAACCATATGGATGGGCCCTAGACTCGTGGGGAGACGTAGACAATACAAGGAAAGATGAGCCCCCGCACTGCGTCTCCCTACGAGGGGGAAGCCCTGAATACTCCGAATAATACCCGTGAGGTGGAAACCCAGTTTGAAAATAGATGCACAGACACAGGAAAAACTCAGACGATGGGCTGATAAAACAGGCTTCACCTACGAGGAGCTACTGGAGAGGCTGAAGCAGAAATACGAGGAGATCAGGCAGTATGCAAAGGTATCAGAGGAGACAGCACTGCAGAGAGCAAGGTTCCTACTGTACTCGGAGCTCAAGAGAGAATTGATATCACCTGCGCAGTGGTATGAGGGCATCATACTAGGCTACAGCGAGGCATGGGACATCACAGAGCCACAGAGAAGACAAATACTCGCAGAATACGAGGCGAATCCAGAGCGAGCACTGGCAGAGGGCAAAGTCATGGTGGATGACCAGGGCAATGTCATACCATTGGATACGAGGAGTACACTGCCGAATGGACAGCCGAATCCATGGTACGGGAAGCCAATAAGACCAATGATAATAAGGAACATAGTGGGAGTAACCAGACCGATCAGCGGAGGAGACTGGAAGATAACGATCATGACGGCGAGATTCGACCAAGCGGAGAACCTACCACAATTAGCCAGGCCAGTCAAGTTCAGGGCACTACCGGCAGAGGAGACAGAACACCTCAGAATGCTGAGGACGTCGAGAATCACCAAGTACATCGAGACAAGTCCCAGTGGATGGCAGATACCAACAGAGCCGGTTGAACTACTGCGGGGAGCACCAGATGTCTACAAGCCAGAGCTAAAGCAACTCATGGAATACTATGATCAACATGCGAATCAACGGACGACACTAGCAATAATCGAGGGAGACGTGGTGC
>QMSR01000167.1 GCA_003649695.1 Thermoplasmata archaeon | reverse complement strand
TGGCCGCCTCTTCGGAACGGGTGGCGGAGGTGATGCCGCTGGCCCGGTTGCTGGCAGAGATGTCGTCGGCGGGAATGGAAGTGATGAAAACTACAGGAGATGATGCCGGTAAAGAAAAGGGCTTTCTCCGGCTCGACTCCCTGTCAATAGTGGCCTCTCATCCCGTAGCAGGAGTGCTGCTGGCCGTCGATCCTGCATTTATGCAACTGGCCCGGAAGGGAAAGAGGTAGTGTCTTGTAATTTGTAATTAGTAGTTTTGTATTTGATATTATGCTCATCAATCAAAAAAGAATCAGATGAAAAAAGTTTTAAAATGGTTTGCCGGACTGCTTGTGGTAATGTTCCTGTTAGTGGGGATAGGGATCTTTTTTTTATATCGCAGCTCCTTCAAGCTGAAGCCATGGAAATATCCTCCGCAGCAGGTTTCCGTTCCGCATCCTGACCGTCCCAATATCCTGTTCCTGGTGGCTGAGGATATGAGCCCGCGTGTAGGGGCTTACGGCGACTCGCTGGCGCAGACGCCCACCCTCGACCGTCTGGCGGCGGTGGGGGTGCGTTATACCAACGTGTTCACCACGGCGGGGGTGTGTGCTCCCAGCCGGGCTGCCCTGATCACGGGCATGAACCAGATCAGCATGGGGGGACAACATATGCGTACGGACAGCCGTCCTGCCGGCAGTTACTACTGTGTGCCGCCGCCGCAGGTGAAGGCCTACCCTGAGTTGTTGCGGGCTGCCGGATACTATACGTTTAACATCTTCAAAGAGGATTATCAGTTCAGTCACATGCGTACCAAAACGGGTCCTTTCACCATCTGGGATGCCGAGGATGATAACAACCTGTGGCGCAGCCGGCGGGAGGGACAGCCTTTCTTCGGCATGATCAATATGATGGAGACGCACGAGACGGGTCTTTTCACGCCCCTGGGTCACTGGCCCCACAGCTTGATGCATCTGATGATACAGGTCCTGCGGCCGTCGATGCTGATGTCGAGGAGCCTGGGCATCAAAGGACAGACGGTGGATCCGGAGAAGATCCTCCTGCCGCCATACTATCCCGATACGAAGACCGTCCGGTCGGATATCGCCCGTTTTTATCGGAACATCAATGCCATGGATGCGCTGGTGGGAGATATCCTGGACAGGCTGAAGAAGGATGGTCTGTGGGAGTCGACCATTGTGGTGTGGACTACCGACCATGGCGACTGTCTGCCGCGTGCCAAGCGCGACCTCACCGACTCGGGTCTGCGGGTGCCTATGATCATCCACTGGCCCAAAGCTTTCCGGCCCGAGAGGGCAAAGCCTGGGACGGTCGACCGTCGTCTGATCAGCTTTGTCGATCTGGCGCCTACTTTCCTGGATCTCGCCGGGGCTCCCATTCCGGATTACATGCAGGGCATCAGCCTGCTCTCCGACTCAACCCGACAATATATATATGCGGCCAAGGACCGCATGGATGAGGTGTATTATCGTCAGCGGGCCGTCCGGGATACGGCATACAAATATATCCGCAGCTGGTATCCGCAGGTGCCGGATGGTGCACACATCGCTTTCCGTGACAACATCGATATGATGAGGCAGATGTGGAAGATGCTGGACAAGGGGGAGCTCTCACCGGAGCAGCGGCTGTGGTTCGAGCCAACCGGTGAGGAGCGTCTGTATGATCTGAAGAAAGACCCGATGGAGCTGCACAATGTGGCGGGCGATACGGCTTATGCAGCGGTGCTGGCGCGCATGCGCGGGGCCTTGGACGACTGGCTGAACCGTATCGGCGACTGGAGCGAGGTGACCGAAGATGAGATGGTGAAGCGGTTCTATCCCAATGGTGAGCGTCCGGTCACGCCGCAGCCACAGATCACGATGCAGGATGGGCGGGCGGTCATCACCTGCCCGGAGCAGGGAGCCTCTCTCGGCTATCGCCTCGACGAAGGTCCCTGGTTGCTCTATACCGGTCCGGTGACCGTGCCGGCAGGTCATTCCCTGGCGGCAAAGGCGGTCCGCTACGGATGGAAAGAGAGCGGGGAGGTGACCTGGGGTCAGAGCGCTCCGAAATAGAAGTAAAGCCTTCCTTTGTAAATGCCTGTAGCCTTCGTTTTCTCTCCCTGCGGTCCCAGCCGGCCGGGGTCGAGGAACTTGGTGCCGATGGGGGGGATAGCGTGGAGGAAAGAGATATCCCCTTCGGGCCAGATCATCCTGGCATGGTGCGGCTCGAACCCTTCGGGCTGACGGTATACCCGGAAGAAAAGGGAGTCCCGGTCGGTGATGAGGGTGATGGGGCCATCATCCGTATCAAGGACCACCCAGGCGAGACCGGCGTAATATCCCGGGAACTCGGGATAGTCCCAGGCCGTAGCCGGGGCAAAGCTGTTGTAACGGTTTTCCCATACCCCCATGGTGGCTCCTTTGAGGCGGTTCTTCCACACGCGGTAAGGTCCTTTTCCCTGCCATTTCATTCCTTCCATCCTGTCTTCGGGATAGCGGAAGCTGATCCCCAGGTAATCCACCTCTCCTTCATACCGGAAGGCATAGTCCAGCTGCAGCCATCCTCCCGGCAGGACGGTCCAGTGCAGGGTGCGGAAGAAAGGATGATGATCGGTGATCACGCTCACGGCCGTATCGGAGGCGACCACGCGGGTTACCGGCATGATGCGGGGTGTGGCTTTCCGCACCGGTACCACGAAGGGCCCCTTTCCAAAAGGGATAAGATGATCGCCTTGCATCACGTGCTGCAGGATGCCGTAGCGCTTGTCGAAGAAGAAGACAAAACTGCCCGACCGGATAGCATAGGAGGTGTCGTTGTTCAGGACCTTAGGGGTGCTCCCTCCGGGATGCACAATCTGAGCAGCTGTGGTCCGGTTGTCCTTCAGCTTCCATGACCAGGTGAAGAGCGTCTGTCCCTGCGGGTCACGGGCGGTGAGGCGGAAGAGATCCGCTGTTCCCAGCGTCTCTGCCGGCAGGGGCGGATGAAGCCACCCTTTCTTGTGGGGTGGCACGTTGGGACCCGGCATGTTGCCGGATGCCAGGATCTGTTCCTCTGTGACCGGCTGCGACGGCCGGGGGAGGGTCACCAGCTGCCAGTCGAAAGAGCACTGTTTCAGCGAGGTAAAGTCGAACCGGTTCTCCAGGGGGATGCTCAGGGGGAAGTTGTGCG
>QMSR01000166.1 GCA_003649695.1 Thermoplasmata archaeon | reverse complement strand
TGCTTACTTTCCGTTACTGGTTCAAGTGCTGGGGTACCAAACCCCATGTCGTTGTCACTGATGACATGCTGGAGTCCGGTATTCTGTCTTAAACCGTCTTGGTCTTAAGCGCCTTGTCATCAGTGGTGGTGTGCGCTCCTATATTGAACGTTTTAATGCTACCCTTAAGAGTTATCGCTTGTTTCATTCCCTTCCGTTCTCCACTGCACCTGTCGTCTTAGAGCCGTCCATGGTTCTGCTCACCTCTCCGGTTTCCTTACTCTCTTCATGTTTCATTATAATTTCCTCCGCCCACATCAGAGTCTGCGTCGTCCTCCACTTAGTTCCTTTTTCCCTAGTAGTTGGTATGAAAACTAGACACCACCCTTGTGTTCTCATATAAAACTCTTTATAAAAGGTGCTTACTTTTCAGTTAACCTAATTCTTGTTAAGGCAATTAAAAGGTGGATTAAGTCAAAAAAGTGAAAAAAGACTATTGGTTATTTGTTAGTTTTCATCAAATTGTTTTTGTTGTTTAATACTGTTGTGAAATATCCAAAGATTATGGTAATCAGAATGGATGTAAGTAACATTATGAAGAGTATTAGATTTAAGGACATGTCAAAGATTTTGAACATTAGTGATACCAAGAAATAAAGTAATGAACTTACTGCTGATATTAAAGAAATTATAGTAGCACGAAGATCCGAAGACGAACGCCTCTGAATTATCGAGTTCGCTAGAGCTCCACGTCCTCCACGAACAAATTGAACAATTACCATCGTTGAAAGGATTATTAAACTATTAAAATACCAAAGTACGAATATGTTAGCAGTTTCTAGTATCATAATGAAAAGTAACAAGGATAAATCATGATGTTCCTTGATTTTAGATATAACTATACTACCAATCGCAGTTAATATGTTTAAGGAAGCAAATAATAGCCCTATATAAAAAGAATTGAAGCCATTATCTAGAAGTTTGGGTTGGTAAGCCCAAAATGCTACACGCTGAACAACCATTACTGAAAGATAGGAAAAAAGCATAGCAATCATTGTTCTATTGGTGAAGAGTAGTTTTGCTGATTTTGTAGTAGTTTTTTTGACGCTTTTTGATCTTACCCTCTCAGGTTCTATCATTAGCAAACAGATAATCGCACGCAAAACAAAAGAAATTGAAACTAGTAACACAGGTAATCGTAAATAATAAGTACCAATCAAGCCACCAATCAGCATTGAAGCAGAAGAAGCTACAGCATTAAATGCAATTGCTTTTCCTAAAATTTTCTTAAATTTCGTTTCTTCCTTGGAAAGAATTAATGTATCATACAGTAAACTGGTATCAGAACCAGAGATCGTTGCTACACCAATGCCGAAGAGAGATTCAGCTATAGAAAAAACTAAGAAATTTCTACCAAGGTAATAAATTATAGTAGCAATGGAAAGTACAGTATTTCCGGCTATTAATACGTATTTACGTTTAAAACTATCAGAGATGGCACCACTTGGTACTTCAGTTAATACAATAAACAAAGCAAAAATACCTTGAAGTAAAAGCATCTCATTAAATGATAGTCCAGCAGTTTTCCAAATTATTACAATAACTGGTAGGAGCATCGCCGTTAAGTCTAACCGTGAGAAAATAAATAAACGGGAATTATGGCGAGAACGTTTGTAATCTTTATCAGAAACAGCGGCTGTATCAACAATCACAGTTCCTCATCTCCATTAATTTGTTAAACAGCGAATAGCTGTAAAAAGAAAGGGTGTAATGGTGTTGCATAAAGAATGAATAGTAGAAATTGTAACTATATGCAAAGGCAGCGAAGAACGATGACAAGAACAAAAAGCTCGTGTTACAACCTTGCTGCCTTAGATAGTGAAATTTAAAGGATTGGTACACGATCGACAGCCTGAGCTAATACTGTAAAAATAATGTAAGATTTGTTGTTCTGTCGATCGCTCTTCATAGGTTGTAACACTAATTGACACTAATAAAAAAAATTGTATTTAAATTTTGGGTTAAAAAATATTATCTAAATTGAGAGACGTTCAACCGCTAGTAATACCTTTTCTAAAGCCTCGGATATGCGTGTGTGAATAACAGCATCAAACTCATGATCATATGCCGTGTTTGTTAAGTTAACTATTACTTTTTTACTTTGAGCTGAAAAAATGACACTAGAGGCAGGATAAACCTCGAGAGAAGTACCTAAAACCAGCAGAAAATCAGAGTTTCTGACAGCTTGCTTAGCCAATTGAAAGGCTTTAAGAGGTAAGCTCTCACCGAATAAAATTGCATTAACTTTTAGTAAACCAGAACAATGAGGACAAATAGGAGGTAGAGAACGAGTATCAATAGAATCAAATGGATATATACGCTTACAACTGAGACATATAACCTCCTTACCATTACCGTGAAGCTCGATAACGTTGGAAGAACCAGCTTCTTGATGAAATCTATCAATGTTTTGAGTAACAACAATAAAAGAAGCGTTGGGATTTTGTTTGTGTTTCATCCTCTCCAATTTTACTAAAACTTGATGACCTAAATTGGGCCTGGTATCTTTAGACATTTTATATAAATCCAAAAAGAACTTCCAAACCTTTTTTGAATTGGAAAGGAAAGCCTCAATTGTTCCATATTTCATAGGATTATATTTGGACCAAATTCCTTCAGGAGAACGGAAATCGGGAATACCAGACTCAGTAGACATTCCTGCACCAGTGAAAACAACAATATTTTGGGCATTGTTGGACCATTGAGCAATTTTATCAAAAATTTGATTTTGGTCTGTAATAGAGTCCATAATAATCGACAATTCTTGCTGAAAAAATTTTTGTAATAATGCGTCTATATTCTGACACTAAAATTTTTTACCAATAACACTGCAAGAAGATCACCGGTCTCAACCAGTGGATGAATTGTAGTAAAGTTTAAAGAACTAAATAAATAGATGGAGGTCATAGGAACAAGCTCTTCAGCTATATGCTGAGGAACAGGGCTGAAGTTTCGGTCTGCAACCGACTAATAAGTTAAGTCTAGTTAGCTACCCACTAATCCACCTACCCCATTGCACAGTTGTACTCTTTAGCTCTCCATCGTACAAGTAGTCGTAATCTTTAGGCGGTGGCAGTTCACTCGTCGGAACACGGTGAGTATAGGCGTGATAGT
>QMSR01000165.1 GCA_003649695.1 Thermoplasmata archaeon | reverse complement strand
GACGGGAACGACTTCAGCTTCCGCTTCCGATACCGCTTTAGAAGCTGAGACGCATAGAGTAGCGGGAACTGGGTCGAGAGTTACCACCAGCACGACTAACGATACCGCTCAATTGCAGGCAACATTTAACTTCTCAGCCAGCTATTCGATAACTGAATCGGGAGTATTCAACGCCTCCTCGGGAGGAACAATGCTATGCAGGCGTACGTTCTCCGCAATTAACGTGAATGACGGCGACTCACTGCAAATTACATGGAAAATACAGGTGCAGTAATTGGCCATGCAACCGAGGCGGAAGGAGCAGCTTGCTACGTTAGCCTTAAGCACCGCTCTTTTGCTTCTTCTTTGTTTTAAGCCGTATGAGTTTTGGGTAGCCAAAGAAGCGCCTCGAATTACTCGATACTGTTATAACGATTCTTTTAACGCCACTCATTGCTTGCTTGTAGCCCAATATAAGGGCTTCGTTATCGAGACTCCCGAGTGGACTAAATGCGTCTGGAGTGGCTCTAATCAGCCAAGGGTCTGCAGGCATTGGTTTAGGGTGAAGGCCGACCAAGACATTCAATTGCGGTCGGAAATGTTTAAGAAGCTGGCTAAATTTGCGAAACAGCATGACAAGGTGTATTATCATTTTCTTGGCCGTAGATTTACTAAGCAGGAGCTACTTAGGTTCATAAACGAGACCAAGCCGTGGCTAAGAAAGAACGAGCCGGTAAAGTTCGAGGTTGAATTCGTGTTTAGAGGCCCGGAGAAATGGAACTTCACTTTAATGGCTCTAGACTCCACGGAGATTAATATTGACCCGACCGTATCTGGGTGCACGGACATTACCTCTAGCGGCGAATACTACTTAGACCAAGACATTGTTGACTCGGGCACGTCTTATTGCATTAATATTTCAGCCAATGATGTGGTGTTTGATTGTCAGGGCCATAAGGTTGATGGCGACGACTCGGCTAGCTACGGCATCTATATTTACCGCTCCGCCTCACAAACAACAAACATAACCATAAAGAATTGCGAGGTGAGCGATTGGGACACCGCAAACATTCACGTGCAGGCGGCGGAAGGGAATACCTTTGAGAACATAACCACGTTTTCAAGCCCGGGTCATGGGATCCGTCTTGTCTCGGACTTCAACACTTTTACCAATATCACAGTCCACTCCAATGATGATAGGGGAATCTATCTTTACTATGCTGACTCCAACACTTTTACCAATATCGTGACTCATTCCAATGGTTATTACGGGTTTGATTTTCTCTATGCTGACTTCAATACCCTTTCCAACGTCTCTGCTCACTCCAACGGCTATCACGGGATTTATCTTTACGGCAGCGACTCTAATACGATCAAGAACTCCAAAATTTATAACAACCCGGATTATGGAATCAAGCTTTACAATGCGGGTAAGGACGGTGCGAACTCGATCTATAACAATTTTTTCAATAACACGAACAACATCTACTTTGGAGGAACGATTTATCACAACGATTGGAACACCACAAAGCAGGAAGGGAATAACATCTACGACCCGAATAATCCTTACATAGGTGGCAACTTTTGGGCTGAGCCCGATGGTACCGGATATAGCGAAACTTGTGATGATGCTGACCTAGATGGTTTTTGCGACGAGCCATATACCTTAGCGACCAATAATATCGATTACTTGCCAATCAGTACGAACTACGAAGAGGAGCCCGCTGTGATTTATGTCAACCTTACGCCCGACCAGCCAGGTTCAAGCGACGATTTGCATTTGAACGCGACTTGCGTATGGTGGGACACTCAGGAGAATTTAACGGCGTATTGGAAAATTTACAAGGATGGGGTTGAGCAAACGGAATTAAGCGGTAGCAAAGAGGTGGAGCACAACGTTAATACCTTGCTTATAATAATCGGGAGCGGCAACACTTCTGAGTTTCAGAATTGGACTGCTGAAGTTTGGTGCGGTAACGAAACCTATAATTCCACCTCCAAGAACGATAGCGTGGTTATTGCTGATTCGATCCCCCCAGCCTATTCTGATAGCTCCACAAATACAACCCAAGCTGGGGCGCTAACGGAATTCAGAGTGAAGTGGACCGACAATGCTAATTTAACCGGGGGTGGCGGCTTCATTTTTTCCTGGCATAATGGTGCTAATTGGACTAAAATTTCTAGCTCCGATGACCTAGAAAGCGGAACCCAGAGCTTTAGTGAAAAGACAGCTACATATACCTTTTTTGACGACTTTGAGAGCGGAACCCTAAGCGAAAATTGGGAAACATACTCTAGCGATGCGACCTACGGCCGTATTGGGGTAAGGACTGAGGATGCGCATTCAGGAAGTTATGCTGTTATTGCGGATGTAAGCGAGAACGGGCATGATAATCTCAACGAGCTTATTACCAACTATGACTTCTCGGAAGCCACCGAGGTTATTTTGACATTTTGGCACAGAGAGTGGGGCGATGAGGAGACTAGCGGTGCGGATCACAGCGGCCATTATAATTCCGACGCGGTTTATTTTACGTGTGATGGTAGTTATTGGTATCACCTGCAAGACCTGGGCAATATAGGGAGCACTTGGACTGAAGTAACTATCAACATAACAGCGCACCCTAACTGGTGTGGGGAAGCTAACTCAAGCTTCAAGATTAAATTTACGCAATACGACAATTATGCACTCACTAGCGATGGTCGTGGTTTCGATGACATTAACATTACTTACACAACTGTGGGCGGCCAAGAAGCCAATAAAACGCCTGTCGAGTACTCGGTCAGCCTCTCAACCTATGAGCACCTTGATAACATCACGATTGTAGTGCATGTGAGCTATTATAACAACTCGGGTTCTCAAGCCAATAACAACAACAACCCGGCTCTATGGCTGGAACTTTACAACAGCACCGATTGGGTTGATGGAGGGGATTTCCAAGTTAATGATGAAGGCAATTTCTCGCTTACAATCACGAACCAAAACGTGCTAACTGCATGGAAAAATGAGTCCAATAGGCTAATCAGGATTTCGGCTCGATATATGGATTACAATGATTCGGAGCATTATGATACTATCGAGTGGGATGGGGTCTGGATCAAGATCGGCTCGCATCAAGAATTTTTGAACGACACCTTCCGGGAATTCAACTCAAGCAATTGCGCAAATGACACGGTATGCT
>QMSR01000164.1 GCA_003649695.1 Thermoplasmata archaeon | reverse complement strand
GAGGATCTCTAGGACCAGGGAGGGGCTCAGGGCCCTGAGGGTTAAGGTTGATGTCCTCATTCTGCTCTCCCACTACTCCGTAGGCTTCCGCTGCGTGGTCGGGGAGCCCGAGAGGATCTGGAAATTCATGGGACACCCAGAAATGGAGAGGGTGGCACTGGAGACGGGAGTTGACATAGCAATCCACGGTCACGCCCATAGGGCGAGAGTCCTCGAGGCCGAGGTGCAGGGCATGAGGATCCTCAATGTGGCACTACCGGCTCGGGGTGACGTCACTCTCCTGAAACCAAGGCCCAGAGGAGGTACCCTCTTCAGCTTCGGATGATCTCCCACCTAGTAACGATCTCCACGCCCGAGGCCTTCATGTGTGCGCTGACCGGGCAGAACTTGTCCTGTGAGAGCCTGATTGCCTCCTTCAGCTTCTCCTCCTCCACGTCCCCCCGGACGGAGTAGGTGATCACTATCCGCTTGAACACCCTCGGGTGGTCCTTTGCCCTGGTCGCGGACAAACGGAGCTCCATTCCCTCCACCCTCTGCCCTAGCCTATCCAGGATCGCCTTCACGTCCATGGCCGTGCACGCGCCCAGGGTCACGAGGAGGACCTGCATCGGAGGGGGTGCCATCCTGTCCGGCTCCGTGCTGCTCTGCAGCACTAAAGTCCTGCCGCTCTCCGTCACGCCCAGAAACTTCAGCCCGTCTACGAGTATCACCTTACCCTTCATGGGGGAATATTGCGCCGCGATCTAAAACCGCCTCTTCAACTCGATACCTGCCCTCCGCAGGCGCTCCACCACCTTGGGGTAGGGGATGAAGGACTCCAGTTCCACCCTCTCCCCCATGGAGTCTAGCCTGGCGAGAACCTCCACGAGTTCCCGGCTCTCCGAGAACCAGTGAACCAGGGACACGTGGTGGGGAACCCCGTACTCCTTCAGCAGGCCGATGCCCCTGAAGACCCACTCGTAGGCCTCGGGAATAGCACCGGTTAGCCTCGAAAACTCGGCCGGGGATGAGCCCTTCAGGGAGACCCGCACGTGGAGGCCCCTCACACCGGAAAGGGCCGATACAAGATCCTCGTCCAGGAGGGTTCCGTTGGTCTCCAGAATGAAGACCTGCTTCCTGGGGAGGGAGAGGAGGGAAAGGAGGTGGTCCCTGCAGAGGGTGGGCTCTCCACCCGACAACCTGATGTACCCAAACCCCCTCGAGGAGGCTATCGATGACAGCCTCCTCAACACGTCAGCCGGGGAGTGAAAGCTCCCAACCCTCCTGATGTGGGTCCTGGGGAAGTCGACCCAGCAGAAGACGCAGTTGAGGTTGCACCCAACGGTGTCGGCGACGGCACTCCCCCCGTAAAACCTTGATGCCCTGAACCTGTAGTACTTCCTCTCCTCCCCCCTGCAGACAACCCTCTCGACCCCCTCCGCAACCCTCCTCGGATCGTACAACCCCTCCCTCAATTCCTCGGTCACTAATGATAATTTATGATCAAAAATGTTTATTAATATACAATATTATCCCACCGCGTGTCGAGGAGGCCCCTTTTGCTTGAGGTGTTCTTCAAGAAGTATCCGGCCAGGCAGAGGGTCGCGGACGTCCTCTTCAAGAGGGGGCTCTCCGTCAAGGACGGGAAGATCGTCTGCGACGGAATCGAGATACCCTTTATTGAGATCGCGAGGGCTGCGGGGGTTAACAGGAGGATCGTCTACGACACCGTCGAGTACATCGGCAGGGAGCTCCCCCTCAGGCTGTTCTTCGAGAGGCTTAGGTGCAACACGGATCTCTTCGACGTTGCCCCTCTAATGGAGATGGAGGCGCTTGAGGTGGAGGTCCAGGAGGGACACCTCCAGTCGGCCGTTGAGCACATCCTGGGGGCCATGAAGGACAGGGTCAGGGTCCGCCTCATGGATGCCCGGGACGTCCCGGGCCTGGGGGCCAGGCTGCGCATCGCGGTGGACGGATCTCTGCCCGCGGAAATATTGAACTCCATTAAGGAGGTACCCTACGTCAGGAACATCGTCCTGTACACCTATGACCCCTCGAGGGCGAAGTCTCTCTGCGAGATGTGTGAGGTCAAGTACTGCCCGAGGTACGAGGTGAGGAAGAGGAGGGGTAAGGTGAGCGTCGAGATATAAGACGGAGTTACCAATATCCAACCGTGAGGCTAGTAGAGTGTGTTCCCAACTTCAGTGAGGGAAGGAGAAAGGAGGTTGTGGACGAGATCGTCAAGGCCATCGAGTCCGTGGAGGGCATAACCGTCCTGGACGTGGAGATGGATCCCGACCACAACAGGAGTGTCGTCACCTTCGTCGGGGAACCGGAGGCCGTCCTAGAGGCGGCCTTCCGCGGTGTGAAGAGGGCCGCCGAGCTCATAGACATGGATCAGCACAGGGGCGCGCACCCTAGGTTCGGGGCCGCCGACGTCGTCCCCTTCGTGCCGGTCGAGGGAGTCTCCATGACGGAGTGCGTGGAGCTTGCACACAGACTGGGGAAGAGGATCGGTGAGGAACTCGGTATTCCCGTCTACCTCTACGATAAGGCCGCAACCAGGGAGGATAGGAGGGTCCTCTCGGACATTAGGAACGAATCGTTCCAGTACGAGCAGCTGAAGGAGGCGATCGGGAAGGACGATAGGTGGATCCCCGACTACGGCCCCAGGAGGCTGGGGAAGGCCGGTGCCACGATCGTCGGGGCAAGGGACTTCCTCATAGCCTTCAACGTTAACCTGGGGACCGACGACGTCGGGGTGGCCAAGGCCATAGCCAGGGCCGTCAGGGGGAAGACGGGGGGCTTGGCCTACGTCAGGGCCCTGGGATTCCCGCTCAAGGAGAGGGGGATCGCACAGGTGTCCATGAATCTCGTGAACTACAAGAGGAGCCCGATCTACAGGACCTTCGAGCTCGTCAAGATGGAGGCCGAGAGGTACGGAGTGCCCGTCGTCGAGAGCGAGATCGTTGGCCTCGTACCCATGGACGCCCTCCTGGACGTAGCCGAGTTCTACCTCAGGCTCAGGAGGTTCAGGAGGGACCAGGTCCTCGAGAAGAGGCTCTGGAACCTGCTGAAGCAGGGAGCGGGCGGGGACTTCGTCAAGGAGCTGGCCTCCGCAACCCCCAGCCCCGGTGGAGGCTCCGCCAGCGCCGAGGCGGGGGCCATGGCGGCCGCCCTCGTCGCCATGGT
>QMSR01000163.1 GCA_003649695.1 Thermoplasmata archaeon | reverse complement strand
GGTAAAGTCCAGAAAGTTTTAAAGGTTAACCGGACGGCATGTCAGGAAAAAGTAATTAAGCTGCTCAACCCGATTTTAAGGGGATGGGCTAATTACTACCCTACCGACTGCTCTAAGGAAACCTTTAGGTTGATTGAACACCCCTCTGTGTCAATATAGCTGAGACACCCTCCCTGTGATAAATTACTGTAGGGCGGGGAGGGAAAAAAATGAAAGAAGCCGGATTACCAAAGATGATAGCATCCCATGAGGCGAAGGTGGCCGAGGCCCCGGAGCGGAGGCCGGGTGAGCGTAGCGAACCTGGCCGGAGTGGAGGGGCCTCTGGTCATCGGTTGGCCGCTCCTGCCCACCCCTGCCAGCCAGTGGTTGTTCCTAATCCTGAGGTGTTAGCAAAACCCCTCCGGCGTCGGTTTACGGCGGAATATAAGTTGCGCATATTACAAGAAGTTGACGCCTTGAGTGAGTCCGGCCAGATAGGCGCTCTGCTGCGTCGGGAGGGGCTTTATTCCTCCCACCTCACTACCTGGCGCCGGCAGCGAGATAACGGCACCATCGCCGCCCTTAGTCCTAAAAAACGGGGCCGCAAAGCGTTCCGGCCAGACCCGCTGATCCAGGAAAATGAGCAATTACGCCGCCAAAATGAGCGGTTGGCTCGCGGCCTGCAAAGAGCCGAGGCCATCATCGATTTTCAAAAAAAAATTTCCGAGCTCCTGGAAATCCCCCTGAACCAGCCGGGGACAGACGAGAACGACTGATGAACGCTGTCCAGCTTGCTCCGGATCTGGGGATTACAAAGGCCTGCCAGGCCTTGGGGCTGAGCCGAGCCACTTTTTATCGGCACCAGAACTCTTCTCCGGCCCAGGCCGGCCCCAGCCCTCGGCCGACGCATCCCCGCGCCTTGACAAAGGGCGAACGCCACACGGTCCTGGAGGTTCTACATCAGGAACGCTTTGTGGATAAAGCCCCGCGGGAGGTCCATGCCACCCTCCTGGACGAAGGGACCTATCTGTGTTCGCCCAGCACCATGTATCGCCTCTTGAATCAGGCCGGCGAAGTCAAAGAACGGCGCAATCAATTACGCCACCCGCCTTACCAAAAGCCGGAATTGCTGGCCACCGGCCCCAACCAGGTATGGTCCTGGGACATCACCAAGCTCTTGGGGCCAGTGAAATGGACCTATTTTTACCTGTATGTCATCCTTGACATCTTTAGCCGCTGTGTCGTCGGCTGGATGGTGGCACACCGGGAAAGCGCCGCCCTGGCCGAGCGGTTGCTTGGTGCGACCTGTGACCAACAAGGCATCGGGCCCGGACAGCTAACCATCCATGCGGACCGCGGTTCCTCGATGAAATCTAAACCGGTGGCCTTATTACTGGCCGATTTAGGGGTTACCAAAACCCATAGCCGGCCCCATGTCTCCAATGACAACCCATTTTCGGAAAGCCAGTTTAAGACCCTGAAATATCGGCCTGATTTCCCCAAACGATTCGGCTCCTTAGAGGACAGCCGGTTATTTTGTCAAAACTTTTTCGAGTGGTATAATACTGAACATCGCCATACCGGCATCGCCCTACTGACTCCGGAGATGGTGCATTACGGCCTGGCTGATAGCGTTATTACGGCTCGTCAAGAAGTTCTAGCGGCGGCTTATGCCTTGCATCCGGAACGCTTTGTCCGCAAACCTCCAGCGGCTTTACCCCTGCCCGAGGCGGTCTGGATAAATCCTCCAACCGGGCAGCAGGAACGAAGCGTTAAAAAGATACACTAATTATTCACCCGGGGTGTCTCAAAAACATTGACACATCCCGTTCTTGTACCCCCAGGATTCGACATAGCTCGCTCCTGAGCCTCAAGTTTCGCTTTTCCACAAACTCCGGGAAGTTCGAGAGTGTTAGATCGACATCCGGGATGAAATGGCGTCTCATATATTCAGTTTTCGACTGATTAGACTGGCAATTCTCCTCTATCCAGTCGCAGAAGTCGGTGTCGCTTTTTTCCTGATTCGGAACGCCCTCAAGTAGCTGCAGGTTGGCAAGTCGGTCCACGTTATCTATGCAGACATCAATATCCGCGTCAGGGATTCCTCGTTTGCGTAGTCGGGCTCGTGTGAAAACACTACGAGGATGGATGTGATCAATGTGGAACTTGTTTCGGAAATCCAAAGTTGGATAAAGCAGGGCCAGGATTGAGAATGTGTAGCCTTGACCGTATCGATGGTACAGCATGTTGTCCACATCATCCTGGGTACAGACAATGGATTTGTTTGAGCCTTTGAGCTTGTCGATGATCGCGTCCAAAGGAAAGACGTCAGAATTTCCACGCAGGATATCTCGGATCGGCCGAAGCACCGTATCGGGAGAGCCGCCAAACACCCTTTTCACCAGAGACAATATCAGCCATCGATGAATCGCCTTACGATCTTCGGAATACGTGCCCGATGTATTGAAGTTCCTGGGCGTCCTCTTCACTTTCAGGTAGTACGCCAATGGAATTATGGCGTAGTTGGCTGTTAAGGTATCGCGGTTGTATCCGAGGCTGGCCACCAGGGTGACTGCTCCACGCAAAGCTTGTGCGATGTCGTCCCATTGCTCTTCTATCTTGAGCATGTTGCTCTTGTTGAAGTTGTCTACCTTGAAGGCGATGTCCTTGAAGTCCGCCAACACTAAGCTGCTCTTAAGAACCAGGTCTTTGTCGAAGCGAAAACCATCACCCATGCTGTTGAGTTCATCGACAAATGAAGTTATCTCCTCTCTGGCGTCTCTGTGCTTCCATTGCGCTGTGGCTATCGATAACAGCAAGTCCGAATAGCTCAGGATGGTGCCACCGCTGTTGACGCGGATGAAGATGTTGAGAACTTTGTCCAGGCTCTCGTCCTTTTCCAGGAAGTAGTTGATGACCTTGCTATCATGGACCACCGACCACAACTTAAAAAGCGTTCTGTTTGCGAATCTCGCCTGCTCCTCCGGCTTTTGAGGCAGCCCATGCTTGATCAGGTAGTCGTTGACTTCCCACTGTTCCCTAAAATTGAGAATGTCGCCCACTTTGAACCAGAAAGTTTCAGCAGTACTATCGCGCGCCTCTTCGTCTGACAGGAACGCAAAATCGTAAACCATATCCGTCTCGTCACCATTCTTCTTCGGGACAAGCAGGTTGAGATAGAGCCGCCGAGTTGGAAACGCC
>QMSR01000162.1 GCA_003649695.1 Thermoplasmata archaeon | reverse complement strand
TCGATGAAGTAGCACCTGCCCCGGTGGAGCATGACGTTGTACTCGCTGAGGTCCGAGTGGACCAGGCGGGCGTGGAGGTACGCCCTCCTCATGGAGTTTGCGATGTCCAGGAACAGGGAGTCCCAGTCCGCCTCCGTCACCTCCAGGAGCAGGGGGGCTGGCCTCTCCTCCGTCCCCAGGTAGCCCATGACGAGGACGTTCCTCCAGAAGGTTATGGGCTCCGGGACCGGGACGCCCGCGGCCCTGAACTCGGAGAGGTTCCGGAACTCCTTCCTCGTCCAGAGGTAGACCAGGTGCCTGACCCTCCCTATGAGCTGCTCGAACCTCGGATCGCCCTGGACGTACTCCTCTATGGTCCTGTACCTGAGGGTGGAGATCCTGTAGATCTTGACCGCCACCAGGCCCCTCTCCCTGGAGTAGGCCCTGTACACGTTGGACTCCTTGCCTGTGGATATCGGGAACTCGAGCCTGTCTATGACCCCCCTGGTGAAGAGCTTGTAGAGCGCCATCAGGGTCCTGGTGTCGAAGACCTCCGTGTAGGTCTTCCTCATGTCCTGGTCCTTCTCCCTCACCCTCCAGAAGTCTATGTGCGACTCCAGGTACCTCAGGACATCGGGCTTCACCCTTGGCAAGGCGATCACTCAAAAACGTTGAGCTCCTCCGGTAGCAGGCCCTTCCTGCTCAGCCAGAGGGCCTCCGTCTTCGTGTACCTGAAAAGGATGTCGGCCTTCTCGTCCTGGAAGGGCCAGGGCCTCACGATGAGGAGGTCCCCCGGCTGGATCCACATCCTCTTCAACAACTTACCCTTAATCCTGCCGAGGCGGGTCTTCCCGTCCTCGCAGATCACGGAGATGTGCGGCCCTCCGAGTACCTTCTCCGCAATGGCGAACATCTCCCCCTTCTCCCTGTCCGGGATGGGGAGCTTCGAGAACTCCTGCTGTCTGTCCCTCCCCCTCGGCATCCTCGGAAAGAAGCGAGAAAGAAATAAAAAAATTAGGTTTAGAGAACGTATTTGATCTCCTTGCTGGGCCTGAAGACGAGCCTGTACCTCTCGGGGATCTCGATGGGCTCTCCGGTCCTGGGATTCCTGGCCTTCCTGGGCTTCTCCTTCCTTCTGAAGAAGGTGCCGAAGCGGATGAACACGATCCTGGTGGGCTCCTTGCCGCTCAGCTTCTCCTTGATCACGCTAATGGTCTCGTCGATGACCGCGGCCACAGTCTTCTGGTTCACCTTCACGTTCTTCGCCTTGAGCCTCTCCGTAACCTCCCTCGCAATCTCCCTCTTGCTAACCATCCGTGTCACCTCCTTTGGGCAATCAAGTATTATAATGTGTTTTATTTAAAACTTACTTTTCAAGCATTATTCTAACACGAAAATTAATCTTCATACTCAAGGAATGTCCGAAACGGTTGCGTATTGGTATTGGAAATAAGGTTTTATTGAAATTTGATTATGAAAATGGATAAGGCTTTTTATGGTCTCGCCCATGCCCCTGGGGGTCTATGACGGACATGGGTTTCGAGGTCCTGGAGAGGGAGAGGTACAGGATCAAGCTCAGGGTGAAGAACTATGACAACACCTATCTCAGGCCCCTCTACGAGGAGCTCCTCAACGACGAGATGGTCGAGTTCGCGAAGCTCTACATCGACCACCCCGTCCTCTCGGACCCCATCCTGGAGGTGAGGGTCCGGGAGGGGAAGCCGCAGAACGCCATCAAGAGGGCGGCCAGGAGGCTCTCGAACGTCTTCCAGAAGCTCCTCAACCAGCTCGAGACCTCCTTATCATGATCTCCCCGTAGGGCTCCTCCTGCCTCAGCTCCACCTCCCCCCTCAGGAACAGGACGAGGGCGGGGAAGAAGACGTTGATGAAGCCCTGGGGAGTACCGTCGTGGAGGCTCGAGAGGGGGACCTCCCCCTCGGGCAGCTTTTCCAGCAGCTCCCCAACGGCGCCCTCCCAGGACTCCTCGTGGACCGGCAGCTCCTGCGGCGCCGGGGGAGGCCTCCTCCTGCGCCTGGGCCCCCTCCTGAGCTCCTCGATGGCCTCCAGGAGCTCCCCCAGGGTCACGGGCCTGAGGGGGGGCCTCCGGACCGGGACGAGGATCCTCGTCCCCACCTCGGGGACCTCGATCTCCTCCAGCTCCTGGACCTGCTCCTCCTCGGCCCCCCTCAGGAGCTCCTCGCTCTTGACGGCCAGGATCTCCCAGAAGAGCCTGACAACCCTCCCCGCGACGCGGAAGTCCACGCCCCTCTCCCTGACCTTCTCCACGTAGAGGGAGGCCAGCCTCGCGAGGTCCAGGGCCCAGGGATCCATGCCCCTCTCCAGGACGAGCTCCAGGAGGGCGGCGGCCGCCGCGTCCAGGGGATCCTCGTATGCCGTCCTCCAGAGCCCCTCCCTCACCATGCGCACGTACCTCATGAGGTCGTGCTCCGAGTCCAGCTGGGAGGCGTAGAGGAGCAGGTGCCTTACGGTCTCCTCAGCCTCCAGCCCCGGGCACCTCCTGCGTGAAGACCCTGCTGACGCCCTTCTGGTCCATGGTCACACCCACGATCCTGTCGGCGTGCCTCAGCGTCGCCCTCCTTAGGGTGACGACGATGAACTGGGCGGACCTGGAGAACTCCCTGATCTTCCTCCCTATGGCCTCCGCGTTCACGGCGTCCAGGAACATGTCCACCTCGTCCAGGACGTAGACCGGGGAGGGCTGGTACTGCTGGAGGGCGAAGATGAAGGCGAGGGCGGTGAGGCTCTTCTCGCCCCCCGACAGGGCCTCCAGCCTCACGGCCTTCTTCCCCTTCGGCCTGACGAGGATCGTCATGCCCCCGGAGAAGGGGTCATCCCGGTTCTCCAGGAGGAGCTCCCCCTCGCCCATGGCGAGCTCGGCGAAGATCCTCCTGAAGTGCTCGTTGACCCTGTTGAAGACCTCCATGAAGGCCTCCTTCTTCCTCCTGTTCAGCTCCCTCACCAGGGAGTCGATGCTCCTCACCTCCTCCCTCAGCTTCTCCATCTTCTCTCTGAGGTCCGAGAGCCTGGAGCTCTCCCTCTCGAACTCCTCGATGGCCGTCATATCCACGGGCTCCAGCTCGTACATCCTGTTCTCGACCCTCGTCCTCTCCCTCTTCAGGGTCCTCAGGTCGGAGGCCAGCAGGTCCTCCTCAGGCTCCGGCATGTCCTTGAGCTCCTCATCCAGGGACTCCATGGCCTCCCTGAGCTCCCC
>QMSR01000161.1 GCA_003649695.1 Thermoplasmata archaeon | reverse complement strand
GCCTTTCCTCAAATAATTAGAGTAAACAATGTTTTAGTTCAAGGCGATTTAAATAAGGGCGCTGTCACTTTGGAAGCAGTAAAAAGAATAACATTTGAAAATATAGAAGTTCTTGAAACTCCTTCAGACATCGGACTCCTTACTTATGACGAAGAAAATGGCCAAGTTATCGGCAAGGATATTTTCAACGGCGCTTATACAACCAACTGCCAGCAAAATACTGGAAAAAATGGAGGAGATGTAACAATTCAGGCACATATTATTGATGTAGGTAAAATTTACACAGCCTCACTTGGATATCAAAAAGAAGCGGGTGATATCACTCTCATAGGAGATTATATTTACACCACCAAAGACTTGGTTTTGCACTCTTTGATGGGTTGGAGAGGTGTTCCTAATTTTTGGTGTGATTTATACAATCCCGGAGGAAAGCCCGGTTCACTCTACATAAGCGGAAGAAAAGATAATACCAATCCTGAAATTGTTGTAATTGGTAAAAAAGGTTCAGCCAGTATTAAAGCGCGAGGATTACCTGCAAAGGATATTAAAATTTCAGCCAACAAAGTAATTATGATCCAGGGCGATATAGAAAATTATGGTGGATGCGACCCCGGCGAGTTGCTAGAAGGGAAAATCTATAGAGAAAACATCGTAATTGATAAATGTGATTACTGTAATTCAGATGAAAGCATATGTTTATGCGGTAAGAAGCCTGACCGTGACTTCCGTTCTTATTGCTCGAAATATGCAAGCAGTGGCGATGTAATATTAAAGTCAGATGGATTGGTAATGATAAAAGGAAAAATAGATGTTTCTGCAGATAATTATTATGAAGCGTTTGACCATACTAAAATCCCTGCTTTAGGTAAAGCAGGTAGTGTAAATATTTCTGGAGTAGGCAAAAAACCAACTGTTAGACTGGCTGAAGGTTCTTCTTTGGGTACTGCCATTGATTCTGCAGGATGGCACGATATAAACTCTGTAGCAGTTAATATCAATGCAGACAGAATGCGAATTTGGGGAGATATAGATGCTTCTTGCCCGGAGAACTCTTCTGGGGGATTTGGAGAAATTAAAATTTTCCCTGATGAACTCACAGACGAAAAGGGCATAGAATTCTTAAGCGGGAGACAAGGCGGAGGAGGTCAGGTTGTTATTAGTATTGATAAATATATATGGTTTAAGAATAACGGTTCTTCTAAAAAATTCTCAATTAAAGCCTCCAGTGATTTTCCTTTCGCTCCTAACGGTGCATTAGTAGAAATTACAGCAAATGATACTAAATATGATAATTTATATCCTGAAGAAAAGTATGGATCTTATGATGGATACTTTGCTGTTGACGCGCACGGCTGGTCTGCCAATAATTCATCTTCTACTTGGTACATAATAGATGGAGTAAGTTATGATCCTGAAACCAAACAACTTATTGATCCTGACGACTTCTGTGATGGTACTCATCAATACTACAATGGCACAAGTGCAGGTGTAAAAGCCATTGGAGAAGATTTTGATGATACAGATACAGGATATGGAAACGGCTTAAGCGGAGGAAATGGTGGTAATGTAATCATAAAGTTTGTAAATCAATATGCAGATATGTATTTTGAAGTCAATGCAGGCGGAGGCGATGGTTCCCGGGGAGGAGATAGTGGTAACGCAGGATACTGTCCATCCTGTCGCCCTCCTCAAGATGATTGTCCTGATAAATGGTACAACGGCGAAGATGGCTACGATGATGTTATTCCTGAGGTTGGTTTAAATGGCGCAGGAGGAAATGGCGGGGATGGTGGAAACATTCAAATCGGCGATGATATACTCGCACCTACAGTTGAAATCAGTTGCTTTACAAAATTAAATCTTTCTGCAAATGGCGGTAAAGGAGGCGATTCAGGAAAGATTTATGATTATCTTGATTGGGATGTATGGTGGGCTGGTGGAGGCGAAAGTGATATTTGGAAATACACAAGCAGGAGTAAATACTCTTGCAATCTTGAAGGATGGAAACCGGGTATAGGCACAGTCCCTGAAAGACCTCAACCAAACGGCGCTGGAAACGGCGGTAATGCAGGCACTATTACAGTATATGATAGACGAGAAGATAATGACAATGAGAAACTTCAACGCGCTTACCTTTATGCTAATGGTGGTATTGCTGGTAGAATTATGGTGGACTCTACTCTTCATTATATGGACTCATATCCTGTGTATTGCACTTCTTGGAAAACGCAGGAGGATATTTTAGACATTGCCAGGGATGTAGAGACAAGATTGATTGATAATTGGCGTAAATACCTTTCAGGAGCTAGGGGGTGGCAGGCTTTTGTCACAGAGCGCGCAAGTGCCGCATTTATAGACAGTAAACCAGAGCCAGAGGACGAATTAGGTTGCTGTACCTGTACTGGAGTTAAAGATGAAGATAAAGATGCTTGTTACGAATGGGCCTCTTCAAATTGTTATTATTATTGCCATCCTGAAGAAATAAGATGGGGAGCTTGTCCCTCTACAAGTTTTCAAAATATTTGTCGTCCCAGAATTCCTCAAACACCTTGTCAGGATGCAGGATTTACATCAAATGAGAAAAAAGGCACTTCTGCTGACTTCAAGATAACGAGCGATGGAGGAGGAGCGGGTCTTCATTTAGCACAGGTTCATCAGCAAGCATTTTCAGGAGTTCCCGGAAGCAATGGAGGAAACGCAGGAGCCATCTCAATCAACAGCAGATTATTGAGTGAAGATTGGCGGTATGAATTTCAGGCAAAAGGAGGTTCAGCTTTGTATGATTCTCAGGGGCTATGTTGCACAGGTGGTACTCAAGGACAATCAGGTATTTTAATACAACCTGGCGCAGGAGGAGATGGGGGTAAAGGAGGAGACGGCGGAACAATTAAAGTTACAAACACTGATTTTGTCCGTGAAGATGATTACAAAGGAGGAGAGGGAGGAGAAGGTGCAGACTCGATGAAACCCCAACTAGCAAAAATAGCCCGCACTACAAGCACAGAGTTTAATGGAGATATGCCTGCTGATTTTTGCGCTCATCTTAATGCTGATGGAACTTTCGACATAGTGCCTTACGCTGATTGGAATTTGATTTGTCATTATACGGAATCGACCGAACCTGACGGTTATGGAGGATACAAATATAAATTAGATCTTAATTCTCCTCATAGCCCGGTATGTTCTTCCGAAAATACTCAGTTATGTTGTCCTTCTGAAATT
>QMSR01000160.1 GCA_003649695.1 Thermoplasmata archaeon | reverse complement strand
TTTGAAATCACGTGAGGTGATCGCATGATATACCTGTACATGGGAAAAGGTGGGGTCGGTAAGACTACATGCGCCGCGGCCCATGCGGTGAGCCTCGCTGACTCGGGCAGGAAGACCCTGGTGGTCTCCCTGGACCCAGCCCACAACCTGGGGGACGTGCTCGACGTTGAGCTCGGGGACGAGCCCAGGAAGGTGGCCGAAAACCTCTGGGCCATGGAGCCGGACTTCGAGAAGGTCATATCAAAGTACCTCAGAGAGCTGACGGAGAGGGTTAAGGACGTGTACGGATACCTGAAAATCTTCAACCTGGACAACTACGTCGACACCCTCCGCTACTCCCCCGGAGTCGAGGAGGATGCCGTGCTCAGGAAGATCATGGAAATCTTGAAAATGAAGGACTACGAGGAAATAGTGCTGGACACTCCCCCAACGGGGCTAACGGTCAGGATGCTGGTCCTCCCAAGCGTCTCCCTGACCTGGATCGAGAAGCTCATGGAGCTGAGGCTCAGGCTCCTCGGGGCCAGGAGGGCCCTGGAGAAGCTCTCCGGCGAGAAGCTCGTGATCAGGCGTGGGGAGACCGAGATCTCCGTGCCCACGGACCCTGAGGACGACCCCATTTTCAAGGAGCTTGAGGCTCTGAGGAAAGAGATCTCTTGGGTACAGGGAATCCTTACCGACGGCGGCAGGACCTCGGTCTCCATGGTCGTGAATCCAGACGTCCTCTCCGTGAGGGAGGCGTCCAGGGCCATAGGGGTCCTCAGGAAGGTGGGCATCCCCATGAGGAGGCTCATCGTGAACAAGTACCTGAGGCTCTCGGAGACGCCCAGCGAGCTGGAGGAGACCGTCAGGGAGCAGGAGGAGGCCCTGGGCCTGGCCAAGAAGGAGCTGGGGTTCCTGGAGACCGTGGTGGTGCCTCTGTTCCCCAGGGAGCCTAGGGGCTTCGAGGCACTCAGGGAGGTGGCGAGGTTCCTGGCATGATTGAGTTTACGACAGCGGACATCCTGCTGGCCATCCTCGTCCTCGCCGGGATCCTGGTCCTACAGTTCTACAGGGGAAGGAAGATCAACCTCGCCCTGCAGGAGAGGGTGATAAAGGAGCTGGAGAGCGTCTTCAAGCCCCTGGACAAGATCTACCAGGTCATCGGGATATACGTGGGCTTCCGCGGCGTCGTCAAGGTGGATAATCCCTCTATAGAGAGGGTCGAGGTCACGACGATCCTCATGCCCAGGCACTCGCTCCTCTACTACCCAATATCCCTCCTGACGGTCAGGATGGACAAGGTCATGATCCACCTCGTGCCCCGGGGGAGGATCCCGGGGGAGGCCCATGTCGTGAGGAGGGGCTACTACCGCCTTGGATCGTCCAGGGTCATCGAGGGCTCTGAGCTCATGAAGAGCTGGGAGGAGGAGATTGGGGGAACCAAATTTGAGGTCTTCGACTCCTCCAACCTATCCGGACACCTGTTGGAGGTCATCCGCAACCTCCCGGATCCCGGTCTGGTGAACCACCTCGCGCTGGTTCCGGAGAACAACACGATCTTCTTCGCCTTCCGCCTCAAGCCCGAAGGGCTGAGGGAGAACCTGGAGGCCCTAAGAATCCTCGCAGAGCGCCTTTTCCCTCCCTGAATTTTCCGAATACCGCGTGGGTAGGGTAACCGCGGTTGCCCCGCGGGCTGTAACGGGAGGGCCGGGTGGATGACGTGTAAAATGGTCCTCCGACAAGGGCCTTCGTAGTCGTCTCAGAATTTGTCCAGAACCGATTTTATCTTGTATTCCATGTCTATCTCCTTATCCCTCCTATCGTCGATCTTCAGGATCGTCTCCACCCTGGGAGCGCCGGCCCTGATGACGGCCTCGTGCATGACCTTGACGGCCCTAAAGACCTCGTCGAGATCCTCGGCCTCAAATACCGTGCTCATGGGCGTGAGCTGGTACCTCAGTCCGAGCCCTTCCAGCGCCCTCAAGGCCTCGGCCACGTACCTCGATGCGCTGCTGCCCGTCCCGATGGGGATGATGGTCACCTCGGCGACGATCATGTTGATTTATCCCCGATCTACATTATCTTTTTGTGCAGCCGGAGCTGAGGGAGTTTCTGGAGGCCTACCTTAGGCTCACATTGCACATCCTGAAGTTCGGGACTATCAGGCTTACGGAGGTCGTTCCGGATCTCAGGCCGGAGGAGGAGCAGGTGCTGGCTGCCCTCCTCGCCCTCGGCTCCGGGACAGTCGACGAGGTGACCGAGGAGCTCAGGGCAAGGAGGGGGAGGGCGTCGAGGAACACGGTGAGGGCGAGGCTGAGGTCGATGGCCTTAAGGGGGCTGGTGGAGGTATCGAGGGAGGGTAGGAGGGTCGTGTACAGGCCGAGCAGGGTGGTTCTCGTCGCCTGGCTCAGGTTCCTCGGGATTAAATTGGATATCTGAGATCCCATTCCGTGCCCATCAGGAGGATCCCCGTCGGGGCGCCCCCGATAGACGAGCTCCTGGGAGGGGGTATCGAGGCGGGGATCCTCACCGAGTTCTACGGGGAGCCGGGGACGGGAAAGAGCACCATAGCGATTCTCGCCTCCCTCAGCGTCGCCTCATCCGGGGGTTCGGTCTTCTTCGTGGACACGGAGGGGATGAGTCCGGAGAGGCTGGCCCAGCTCTCCAGGGGCCTGGAGCCGGGGGTCCTGGAGAGGATCAGCGTCCTCAGGGTCTGGGCCTTCGACGAGCAGGAGGAGGCGGTTAACCGGGCCATAGAGGCCTCCCCAGACCTGATCGTCATCGACACGCTGACGGGGCTGTTCAGGCTGGAGTTCGGGGACAGCGTGGAGCAGGTTCGATCCCTGGCGAAGCAGCTGGCCAGGCTTGTCCGGAAGGCCGGGAGGTCGGACATCCCCATCCTGTTCACGAACCAGGTGCACGTGGACACCAGGACGGGGGAGGTGAGGGCCGTGGGGGGCCACCTGGTGGAGCACGCGGCGAAGTGCATCGTGAGACTGAGGCGCCTCGACACCCTGAGGGAGGCGGTCCTGGAGAAGCACAGGTCCATGCGCTCCGGGAAAAGTGTGGTCTTCAGGATCACCGAGAGGGGGATTGAGGCCCCGTAGGTCAGTTCTGACCACTTCCTTGATATGCCCGTGTACCCATGAGCCAACATGCCCGAGGACGAGGATATTGAAGAGCTGGAAAGGGTGCTGACCGTCGTCGAGGAAAAGGTCCCCAAGCTCCTGAGGGAGATCGTGGACGCCGTCTCTTCCCCGGAGAG
>QMSR01000159.1 GCA_003649695.1 Thermoplasmata archaeon | reverse complement strand
GGTGTACTCCGAGACCACCCTGGGCATCAGGCTGACGCGCATGAACGAGTACGGCCTGGAGGCCACCGCCCTCGTGGAGGGCGTCCAGATGAGGCCCGGCGAGGAGGTCGAGCTCCAGGTCCTCGTGCGCAACACGGGTAACCTCGTTGAGGAGGTGGTGCTCGAGCCCCTGCAGGGACCGGTGTCCGCAACGCCCTCGGTCCCCGTACTGGAGCTCGACCCAGTCGGCGAGGGGAACAGGACCACGGTCCTCTACCGCCTCGTGGCCAACGAGACCGCTGCGGGGAACTACCACATAACGCTGACGCTCGCGGTTTCAGGATCCAACGTCAGGGAGAGGGTGACGGTGCCCGTGTACGTCTCCGGCACCCCCAGGTACGAGATCGTCCTCAGGGAGGATTCGATGGTCGTCGACAACGGGACGGTGAGGTTCTCGATAGAGGCCAAGACATACTCAAACTTCACCTTCACCGGGAGGGCCATGGTTTACAATGCCGACAGGCTGAGGAGCGAGGGCTGGGAGGTGAGCTGGATAAACCTCACCTCTCCGGGCGAGTTCACATTCTCGACGGCGGGGGGGATCATGACCGCCCACGTCAAGGGGAACTTCACGGCCTTCTTCATGCTCAGACCCATTGTGCCCAATCCGGAGCGCAACGTCACCCTGCACGTCGGCCTTGAGGACTCCGATTTCGGCCTCGTGGGCGATGCGCTGCTGCACCTGAACATCACGAGCCTGAACCTAGGATTTGAGGCGGAGGGCGAGGAGGTCCACATGGAGATCCCGCCCATCAACTACATCCCGATGTTCACCGTGTTCATAGTCGGAATGGCGATCTACACGATTCTCCTTCCCAGGAGGCGGAGGAAATGAGGTGGTTGGTCGTCCCGCTCCTGCTGATCCTGATCATCAGTCCCATGGTCCAGGGGGCCAGGTACATGGACATCGTCATCGAGGGCCCCACCATCGTGGCCGCAGGGACAAACAACACCTACAACATCACCCTCAAGGTATTCTTCCTCGAGGAAGAGCCAGCGAGGTACGGGGTCGTCGCCTGGATCTCGGGTGAGAACCTGAGCGGTGCAGAGCCCGTGTCTCCTGTCTCCGCGGAGTCCAACTACAGCTCGAGCTTCACCGTCTACTTCACCTTCCCCGAGGCCCCCGGAACGGTGATCCTTCACGTCATCGGGTACGTCGTGGGGGAGTCCGGGGAGGTGTACGAGGACCATGAGGAGCTGAGCATCCAGGTCGTCAGCCCCATCGTCCTCAAGGCGGACGTGAGGAACCCGAATCCGTTCCCGGTCGAGAACGTGACGATCGTGTTCTACGTGGACGGGGTCAGGGTCGGCAGCGTCAGGGTGGACAGGATAGAGGCCGAATCCAACGAGACTGTCGAGTACCGCTGGGCTGCCGTGGCCCTCGAGAAAGGGTGGCACACGGTGGAGGTGAGGGCGGAAGGGGCGTCGTTCCTCATTCCGGCGCACAGCTATAAGTTCTACTACGGCGTCCCGAGCACCGGCAAGATCAAGGCGTTCCTTTGGGCGCTCACCATAGGCATTCTGGCGGTCTTCGGTTACCTCACCCTGAAGGCCAGGAGGTCTAGATAGAGAGCCAGTCGCTCATCTCCCTCCCCAGGATGGCCCAGAGCTCATCGGGGTCCGAGAATGGCCTCTCCCTGAGGATCCTCACCGCCTTTTTCCTGGTAATACCGGGAATCTCCACGAGCGCCGAGAGGGTGGCCTCAGACACCTTAAGGGGGCTCTTCACGCCCCTCAGGATCCAGGAGGAGTGGGAGGTCACGCGGGCCCTCACGAGCCCGCCGGCCCCGACCGCGGGCCTCACGTGGACGCTTATGGGAACGCCCCCGAGCAGGTACGACTGGGAGAACGTTCCCCTCTCCTCGAGGACCAGAACCCTCTCCAGGAGCGTCCCCACCGGGAAGGAGGACCTCAGGTATTCCTCGGCGTCCCTCCGGCACCAGTCCAGGAAGTTGGCGTGGGCCCTCCTCTGGTCCACCGGATCCTGAAACGTCACGAACTGGATCCTCCCCGACCTGGCGCACTCGATGGGCGGTTTCTCCTCGGCGACCAGGAGGAGGTTGAGGGTCAGGTCGTGCTGCTCCAGCAGCTCCAGCGCATCGTCGAGGTCGTCCAGGGCGACGCGGAGGCTGGTGGATCGCGGTTCGGCACACTCGGGGCACCTCTCCAGCTCGTGCTTCTCCAGGAAATCCGGGACTGCCCAACCCCCAGAGAATTCCCAGAGCTCCCTCACCTTGTTGAAGCTCCCCCTCCTCCTCGTCAGGATACCCCCGGGGAAGCCCTTTTCCATAGCCGCCGCCACGGCCTCCTTGAGGACCGAGGTCCCCCTTACGGCGTCCACCCTTATCTCGACCAGCCTGGGCCTGTCCGGCTCAATGGCCTTCCTGATCTCCACGAGCTCCCCCTCCCCAAGCCTCCGGCTGCTTGGCTCACCGCCGGAGAGGAGGTCCAGGAGCGAGGCGGCGCACTCCCCCTTGGATACGGCACTGAAGGCGTACCACGCCCTCTTCTCCGCCTCCGTGGGGTTTCGAGCCGCCTCCCCGCAGAGCAGGGTGTAGCCGTTGAAGGCCAGGGCGAGCCTCTCCAGGTTCCCCGGGGATCCCGGCCTGAAGTCCGGGTTGCGCGTCCCATTCCTGTCCCCAGCGATGACGATGGCCATGTCCCCCCTGAGGGCCCTCTCAGGGTGTGGCCTCCTGAGGTCCAGGATGTCGAGGATCCTGTACTCCTGCCCCATGGAGGCGAGCGCCCCGACGACGTTCCCCACCTCCCAGTTCAGGACGGTGGGGTTCGCCGGATACCAGGGCTCCCCGGAGAAGAAGTCTATGACCAGTTTCATTCGGTATTTTATCGGGACCGACGTTAAAATCCCGAATGATCAGCGTCGTGATTCCGACCATGAACGAGGCCGAGGCCCTGCCGGAGGTCGTCAGGAGGGTAAGGGAGGCCGTTCCCGGGTGCGAGATCATCATCGTCGACACGAGGAGCACCGACGGGACCCCGGAGAAGGCCCTGGAGCTGGGCTGCAGGGTCGTGGACGAGCCCAGGAGGGGCTATGGCAGGGCGTACAAGACGGGCTTCGAGAAGGCGAGGGGGGAGATAGTGGTCACCCTCGACGCCGACCTGACCTACCCCCCGGAGGAGATTCCGAGGCTCGTGGAGAGGCTCAGGAGGGAGGGCCTGGACTTCCTGAACACCTATAGGCTCCACAGGAGG
>QMSR01000158.1 GCA_003649695.1 Thermoplasmata archaeon | reverse complement strand
TGACCATGCTGGTGGAGGGACGGGGGGCCCTGCACCTGGTCGTGTTTGTGAGGGGTGGTGCGCGGACGGCCAGGGTCAGGATGAGGGCTGTGCTCAGGGCTCTGGACTCTGAGGAACTGGAGAGGTGGAGGGGCGGCTACTGGGAGGTGGAGCACCTACATCAGGTGCTGGATGCATTCTCTGGAGGCAGATGATTTCTAGAGCATCACAACCCTGCCCTCAGAGACATCAACCCTGAGGAGGGTTTTTATCTCAACACCGGTCTCCTCTTCTATCTCCTCTTTTATGCCTGGCTGGCTCTTGTCAAATACGATGACCACATCCTCCAGTGCTGCACCAGTGCTGAGCAGCCCCTTTATCACCGCCCTTATGGTGCCCCCCGTGCTGAAGACATCATCCAGAAGCAGCAGGCGGTCTCCGGGGCCCACCCCATTGATGTAGAGGGTCCCCTTTGAGTATCCTGTTTTCTGGGAGACCTCCACCTCACCCTTCAGGCCGTATGACCTCTTTCTGACAATAACCTGGGGCACCCCTGTTTTCAGGGAGTACGCTGTGGAAAGCGGGATCCCCATGGACTCCACACCAACCACCTTTGTGTAGCCTCCTGAGGTTATGGCCAGTATGCGCTCAAGCACGTCCTCAAGTAGCTCACGGGTCATCAGCGGTACCCCGTCGGTGATGGGGTGGACGAAGTAGTTGTAGTCTCCCTTTTTAACGATCGGCACATCCTTCAGGCTGTCCTCCAGGATTCCCATGGCATCCGGATTTGGGTGGTACCTATTAAAGATTGTGTTTGGTAACAAAACATAAGTACCGCTGTACAGATAGCTGCAGCATGAGGTATGCGGGTCTTATTGCCGTTGGTGTTGCTCTGATGGTGCTGTCAACAGTGACTGCTGAACCGAAGGTCACAAACTTCAACCTGCCCCATGTTGACAACAAGAAGGGCGAGAAGTTTGAGCTGAAATTTTCCATCACATCTGATGAGACCACAAACTACACCATAAAGCTCCAGAACAGGACTGAGTTCAGCTACCTTAAGGGTACTGAGATCACCACAGAGATCCCGAAGAACGATTCCAGGACATTTGTGTTTGAGCTGGAAAATGCCAAGGACCTTGAAGACGGCAGGTACACTATCCAGTGGTGGGCCTACAAGAACGGCAGTAAATTTGATGAGGGCTCCGTGAAGGTCATGGTGGGCAAGCAGGAGGTCTCCTGCATGTACATACCGGTGATTGTATTCGCTGCCGCGATTCCCGCCCTGATATTCGTATCAAGGAAATAGGAGGTGACCGGATGCGCAGAGCACTGACGCTTGTGATTCTCCTAGCTGTGCCCATGGCCGCGGCTGTGCCGACCATGGAGGTCACTGATCCGCAGGATGGCTACGTCTCCTTCTCAAGGGTTGTGTGGTTCAACGGCACAGCCCAGGGCTCACCGGATGTGCTCCTCCAGACCACGACCGCCAATTTCAGAACCGGAACCCATGACAACACCACCGCTGCACCTGGCGGGGATGTTGTGCTCTTTCCGACTGCACCCTGGTCCAAGAATGCTGGAAACCCTGTGCTCACCCCAGGTGCACCGGGGAGCTTTGATGACGAGTCTGTTGGCGGTCCGTGTGTGATATACGACGGCGGCACCTACAAGATGTGGTACCACGGCTACGACGGGCACAACACCAGGATAGGGTATGCAACCTCAGCCGACGGCATCACATGGACGAAGCAGGGCAGCGCTGTGCTGGACATCGGAGGACCAAACGACTTTGATTCCTTTGGTGTCTCCCAGCCCTGGGTCATCAAGGACGGCAGCACCTACAAGATGTGGTACACCGCATCCGACGGCCTTCACCTGAGGATAGCGTACGCCACCTCCAACGACGGCATCACATGGACGAAGCAGGGCAGCGCTGTGCTGGACCTTGGACCCTACGGTGCCTTTGATGACTCCGGTGTTGGTGCACCCACGGTGGTGAAGGATTCTGTTTACAGGATGTGGTACATTGGGAACGACGGAACCCACAACAGGATAGGGTATGCCACCTCCACTGACGGCATCACATGGAGCCGTGCCAACAACGGTGAGGCTGTGATGAAGCTGGGATCCACGTTCGACGCACAGGGTCTGGGGTCCCCATCAGTGCTGGTATTCAATGGTGTGTACGAGATGTACTACCACGGCTCAAACGGCGTCAGCCAGCAGATAGGGTACGCCACCTCCAGGGACGGCATTCAGTGGGAGAGGTCCAGCTCACCTGTTCTGCGCCCCTCCCAGAGCGGCTTTGACTGGAAGGGCACACGCTCCCCGAGCTACATAAGGGAGGGTACCACACTGAAGATGTGGTATGAGGGGTTCAACGGAAGCGCCTCCCAGATCGGGTACGCCACAGCCACAATCACCAGCCTTCAGGGAACCTATCTCTCACCCCCCTTTGACTTCGGAGGAAGGGTCCAGCTGGGAACACTGAACTGGACCACTGAGACGCCCCAGGGAACATCCATCAGCCTGGAGGTCAGGACCGCGGTGGTCGGCGGCGTGTGGGGGGACTGGTTCACACCCACCAACGGTGGGGACATGAGCATCGAGGCAAGGTACTTCCAGTACCGTGTCAGCATGCAGTCTGACAATATCACAAAGACCCCTGCCTTCAAGGATATAACACTGAACTACTACAAGCCAGTGGACCGTGTTGAGGCCTCTGTGGACGGCGGGAAGTGGTATGTGGCAGAGGGCACAGAGACCTGGACCATCGGTATTGGTATGGAGGACGGGAAGCACACCGTACGCTTCAGGGCTGTGGACGTTACCGGTGACTACTCTGACTACTGGTACAGGAATGTCACTGTGAATGCCAACCCACCCACGGGGTCCATTGTGATCAACGACGATGCCATGTACACCAGCAGCAGGACGGTCCAGCTGAAGCTCAGTGCAGAGGACACATTCGGTGTGAAGGATATGATGCTGTCCGAGAGCCCGGATTTCTCTGGGGCCACATGGCAGCCCTACAAGAACATAACTGCGTTTCAGGTCTCAGAGGGGGACGGAACAAAGGTCGTCTATGTGAAGTTCAGGGACACCATGGGCCAGGAGTCTGAGGCCTGCAACGATTCTATAATCTTGGATGCCACGGCCCCTGAGGGTGAGATCGTGATAAACAATGGAACTGAATACACAACCTCCAGGGAGGTCCTTCTGAAGTTCCGTGCGAGCGACAACTATGAGCTTGTGGATATGGCGGTCAGCACAGACCCGGGCCTTAAGG
>QMSR01000157.1 GCA_003649695.1 Thermoplasmata archaeon | reverse complement strand
TGTTGGGAAATTCCTTCCGCAGTGCGGACACCGCCGGCGCAAGGTCCTCAAAGCAGTCGGCGCAGTCTAAAAACGACAAAATCTGCGGGTCGGTTAGAAATTTTGCCAGTTCCCGCGGGGGAAGATTTTCATAACTGCGGAGTTGGTCAATCATCCGGGCGGTGTGAAGCACCCGTTTTCTCATTGTCCGGGGGAACTCCATCCGCCCGGCGACTTTGCTCATCCGCTGGAAAAAGTCCGGGGCGCCGTCGTAGAAGAAGAACGCCCACACAAGATTGTCCGTGCGGGTGCGCCGGAAAACGCACCTTATCCCCGAAACGCTGATTTTCTCAAACTCCACGAACTCCCCGAACAGGACCTGCCCGAGGCGGTATTTTTTCAAAAGTTCTGCGAACCTGCCCGCGGCAGATATTCCCTTGCGGAACTCCCGCCACAGCCACGCGGGCGAGAGGTCGGCGCACAGATGGACGAGGTTTTCTATCGCCCTTTCGGTGTCGGTGGCGAATTCAAAGTCAAGTTGGGCGGCAAACCTTACCGCGCGGACTATTCGCAGATGGTCCTGCTCAAAGCGGGTTGCTGGTTCGCCGATGGTTCTGATTGTGCGGTGTTGAAGGTCTTTGTATCCGCGGAATTTGTCCACAAATGTGCGGTCGGGGAGAACCGCCATAGCGTTGATTGTGAAATCCCTGCGGGCGAGGTCTTTATCCATATCGTCGGTGAAGCGGACTTGTGCCTGCCTGCCGAAGGTTTTGACATCCTCGCGCATCCGCGCAATTTCAACTCTCCAGTTCTCGCCGCAGATTGCAAAGACCTGATACTCAAAGGGGAACACCCGCCGTGCGCCGGGGAAAAGTTTTTTTATCACCTCCGGCGGCGCATTTGAGGCGATGTCAATCTCGTTGGGGTCCTTGCCCAGAATCAGGTCGCGCACCGCACCGCCGACAACATAGGCGATAAATCCCTCATCCGCAATCTGGCGCGCCACCTCAAGACCGGCGGCAAAGACCGGCGTCATCCTCAAAATCTGGAAATCCTCCGCCATATTTCCAAAATTAACTGCCGCCGCGCTGTTCACAACACATTTTGTCGGGCGCCGTTTTGCGGGTTGATTTATCTCACATTTTTTGATATTTTTTAACGACTATGATTAAAAAGCCCGAACAAGAGGAACAGAAGACCACCGGGCAGATTGTCCGGGAGTGGATACGAATTGTGGTTCTGGCGATATTTCTGGCGCTGGTGGTGAGGGCGTTTGTGGTTCAGGGATACAAGATTGAAAACCCGTCAATGGAGGACACGCTTCTGCCCGGTGACTACATTTTGGCGGAGAAAGTGACTTACAGACATCGCCTGCCGCACCGCGGGGAAATTGTGGTGTTCAGGTATCCCCTCAATCCCGACAAAATTTTCGTCAAGCGGTGTATTGCGCTTCCCGGCGACACGGTGGTCATAAGGAACAAGGTGGTGTATATCAACGGGAGGGCGATACCGGACTATCCGGGGGTAAAATTTGTGGATTCGGAACTTCTGTCGGGGCTGTATTCCGCGCGGGACAATTTCGGTCCGGTGGTGGTCCCGAGGAAGAGCATATTTGTTTTGGGAGACAACCGCGATGTCGCCAACGATTCCCGCTTCTGGGGACCACTGCCTGCGAAAAACATTGAAGGGCGTCCGCTTTTTATATATTTTTCAATAGAGCCACCAGACTGGTCGCCACGATGGCCATTTCCGCTGAGTCTGGTGGAGAGGTTGCTGTATTACATTTTCGGCACGCCGATGCGAATCCGATGGGGGCGTATCGGGCGCGCCGTGTAAGGAGGTGAGAAAAACTATGGCGAAAAAGTATCAAAAAAATTCCATAGAGCCCGATTACTATGTGGTTGAGTTCAAAAATCGGCGGATTGATTATTTCATAGAGCGCAACCATTTGGGGCTGGAACCCGGCGAGTGGGTCATCGTTCAGGCAGAGCGCGGAAAAGATATGGGCAGAGTCCTTTTCAAACTCACCCGCGAAAATTTTGAAAAACACTCCGAGCACAAATATCCTCTTGAGATACTGCGCAGAGCCACCCCGGAGGAGATTGAATACCGGAAACAGTTATACGAGATGGAAAAGGAGGTCCTGCGCACCTGTCAGGAGTATGTGGATTTCCGCGGGCTGGGGATGAAACTGGTTGATGCCGAATACCAGTTTGACAGGAACAAACTGACGATATATTTCACCGCCGATGGTCGCGTGGATTTCCGCGAGTTGGTCAAGGACCTTGCCGCCACATACCGCACCAGAATTGAACTTCGCCAGATTGGTGTGCGCGATGAGGCTAAAAAGTTGGGCGGGCTTGGTCCCTGCGGAAGACCCCTGTGCTGCGCCACATTTCTGCACAAATTTGAGCCGATAACCACCCAGATGGCACGGGCGCAGCACCTTGTGGTCAACCCGGCAAAGATTTCCGGGCTGTGCGAAAGGCTTATGTGCTGCCTCGCATACGAGATGGATTTCTACGAGAAGGTGGCAGAAACTTATCCTGAGGTGGGCTCCACGGTGAAATTTGAGGACGGAAGCGAATATGTCGTTGAGGCGGTGGACTATTTTAAGGAGAAAATCACCCTTCGCCATCCCGAAAATGACGACAGGATAGTCTTGGGGCTGATTGAATACAGAAAGCGTCTGGCGGGGCGCAAGGACTTTTTGAAAAAGTGGGTTTCCCACAGGGCGCAGAACTCACGGGACTGACCGTATGACCTCGTTCTATGTGATAGTTGTTGCCGGGGGGAAAGGCGAGCGTTTCGGCGGGGAAACCACAAAACTTCTGGTCCCGCTCGCCGGCAGACCCGTAATTGCCTATTCGCTTGAGGCGGCGGCAAAAAGCGGCGCGGAACAAATTGTTCTGGTGGCGAACAGGGATTTTTTCTCCCGGTTTGAGGAGATTGCCCGGGATGTCTGCGGGGATAAACTTTTTGCCGTGGTTCCCGGAGGGCGCACCAGAACGGACTCTGTCCGCAGGGGACTGCGGGCACTTGAGGGAATATGCCCGCCCGACGGCGTGGTCCTGATTCACGATGGCGCAAGACCCTTTGCCCCGCCGAAACTTTTTGATGACTGCGCCGAGGTCGCCGCAAACTGTGGCGCCGCCGTGGTCTCCATCCCGGCAACCGACACGCTGAAAGTTGTTGAAAATCAATTCGTTCGCCAGACCCCGCCGCGGGAAAAGTTCTATCTTGCCCAGACACCGCAGGGGTTTGTGTTCAAGATTATCCGCGATGCCCTCGCCGAT
>QMSR01000156.1 GCA_003649695.1 Thermoplasmata archaeon | reverse complement strand
TTTCGGTGCGGCGCTGGACAACCTGGCGGATATGGGCACCTATGCTATGGCACTGTTCGGTATTTTTATGTTCCGCTGGACAGAGATCGGCCCCCATGCAACCATCCTGTACATTTTTCTGGGGATCTTCCTGCTCAGTTACGTCGTAGCCTTCGTCCGTTTCGGCAAAATCCCCGGGCTGCATCTCTATACCGCCGTCTCGGCAGGATATGTACAGAGCATCTTCTTCTTTATCCTGTTCGTGTTCGGCTTCTACCCGTGGATGTATTATACAGCCGTCATCTGGGGTATCGTAGCCTACACCGAAAAGATCATTGTCCTGTTTCTCCTCGACGACATCCGGATCGGGGTAAAAGGATTGTACTGGCTGTTGAGACAAAAAAGATCCGAACAGGTCGCTTAAACCATCTCCATGCTACAAAAGTTATTCGTCATATTGCCTCTCATACTCTCCGGTCTTTCCCTTTTTGGCCAGTCGATATCCGGCTATATCAAAAATGAAAAGACGAAGGAAGCTGTTCCTTTTGCCAATGTATGGATCAAAGGAACCACCCAGGGGATCATGGCGGATGACAACGGCTATTTTCGCATCGATTCTCCAAGAGGGGATACATTGTGTGTCTCATCGGTAGGTTATCTCCCCCGCGAGATCCCGATCAAAAGACGACAGGACAAAATGGTAACCCTCTTCCTGAAGGAGGAGACACAAATGCTGGGAGCCGTGACTGTAAAGCCCCGAAAACGCTACTCAAAAGATGTGTTCAAAGAGATTCTGCGTCACAAAAAAGAGAACAGCCAGCAGATCCAAAGTTTTACGGATTACAAAATGCTCCAGCGAACCACCGTCTACTGGGCCATTGACACCACGGAAAAGGTAACCCGTTTATTGGGAAACCTGGACGAGGTCACCATCAAAACCGACAGTATGGCCCTGCGTTTTACCCCCATCTATATTGCAGAAGAGGCCTCCAACATCACCGGTAAAGAACCGGAGGCGGTCTATAAGAAGAAAGACGGCATCTTTCCCCGTCTTAACCAGACCATTGAAAGTCTGATCCTGATCAATGTAGTGGTCGACCTGGATTTTTACAAAGACCAGATCTACATCCTCGGACGGGGCATCGTCTCCCCGCTCAGCAGTACGGCTCTGCTCCATTACAATATCTATCTCAACGACAGTGCCGTAGTGGATGGAAAAAAATATTACAATTTCAGCTTCGCTCCGAAAAACAAATACAATCTGTTGTTCTCGGGACATTTTACCGTTGCCGACAGCAGCTATGCACTGACAAACATAGAAGTCTATCTCCCGCGAGAAGCCAACCTCAATTTCATCAACGGATTCAAAGGAGAAGTGCGTTATAAAAAACAGCCCAATGGCAAATGGTTCTACGACCGGCAGACCATCGGCGTGAACATGTCGCTGATCGTAAACAAGGATACGCTCTCACGTTACTCCTCGCAACGGATAGATAACATTTCCAGCGGCAACTGGCTGGTCAATAAAACAACCCTGTACTCCACCTCTCCCCGCCTGGACGTAAAAAAAGCCTATAAATGGAAAGATATGCAGGAGTTCAGGTCGACCTCACTGGACGTAGGTATTTACCATCGTGTCGAGAAGCTGAAAGAAAGACGCGCTTCCAAAGGGATCGATGCCATCGGCGGGATCGTACTGACCAGCTATGTCAATGTCGGGAAGATAGACATTGGTCCCGTGTATGATATTTACAATACCAATGCCATCGAAGGAAGCCGTTTTACGCTGGCCATGAGAACGAGCGAAAAGATGTTCCGGCAGTTCTCCGTAGGCGGATATCTCGGCATGGGCACCAAAACCAAACAGCTGAAATACGGTGCCAACTTTGCGGCCCAGCCTCTCGATGAAGACAAGTTCATCTTCCGTTTCTACTATTATAACGATTACCACCTGGTCTCCCAGGATAAATACCTGCGCTTCATCAAGAAAAACCCCAATACCCGGGGCAACGGCAACTTCATCGCCATCTTTACCACCCGCCAGCAGAACCCCTATCTGAAAGAAGAAGAGAGCTACGAGCTCCGGATGGAATACAATGCCGATAAAAATATGACCCTGAAGGTGTCTCCCTACTACCTCTGGAACAGACAGACCGAATTTGTCCGTTTTGTCCGCAATGACACGGAATACCCCACCTACTCTAATTATGGGGTCCTGATGAACGTACGGCTGGCCTTCGGTCAGCACTATGACAAGATCTATTTTGATAAGGTCTATTACCTCAATCAGACCCCCGTGATCAACCTGAGCTGCGATATCGGACAGACCCTCCTGCCCGGTACCAATACCCCCACTTTCGGGATCTATACCCAGTTCAATGCCTCCATCGAAGGACGCCTCACCATGGGCCAGATCTTCATGAACTATATGGTCAATGCCGGTTATCTCTTCGGAGATGCACCGTATGACCTGCTGGACCAGCCCGTAGGATCGATGTCGCTGGGGTATGCCAAATACCGTTACAACCTACTGTACCAGGCATCGTTCGCTCACAACCTCTACACCAACACCCATCTGCATTTCAACGGCGGGGGGATCCTCCTCAACAGGATCCCGCTGGTCAAGAAACTGAAACTGCGGGAGATCATATCCCTAAAAATGCATTACGGAACGCTGAACCGCTCGTATAAAGGCGTCTTCGACCTGCCGGAGTATTATTCAAACACGATGACAGCCCCCTATGCAGAGATCGGCTTCGGCGTAACCAATATCTTCAAAGTATTGCGGGTGGAGTATGTTCACCTGCTGGGCAACACTTATCTCAACTCAGGGTTCACAGACAAACACGGCATCCGTCTCCGGGCAGAGATGAGTTTTTAATGATTATGACCACCACAGCTTTGGCGAAGGTGGTTGACAAAGGAGGTCAACTCCTTCAGGTAACTGCTCCGTGCCAGCACCACGCTCCTTTTCAATGCTCCCCGGCTTGCGCCGGAAAGTCTCCAGGTAATGTTCGATGTTGATCACCCATTGGTGCCTTGCGTAACTCCTTTCATGAACCGCCACCACTCTGTCCTCATAAAACAACTCCAATTTGTTACGGTATATATCCGCTGTTACAAATTTCCCGTTCAACCACTCTGGTACAGAATAACGATTCGTTGCATAACTGATCGTCGAGTATGTATCTACTCTAAATTCCCTGCTTTCCCGACAAAGCATCACTGCCGGTGCCGGCCAGAGATATTCCTTCTCCCGGGTAAACATCTCTTCTGCCGTCTTGCCGGTTAGTTGTT
>QMSR01000155.1 GCA_003649695.1 Thermoplasmata archaeon | reverse complement strand
GTGGCTGTTGTGGAGACCATCAAGAAGGAGAACCTCCTGGAGAGGGCGAGGTCCATGGGCGCGTACCTCAAGGGCAGGTTCGTGGAGATGATGGAGTCTCACGAGATCATCGGGGACGTCAGGGGAAGGGGAATGATGATCGGGATAGAGCTGGTGAAGGACAGGAAGACCAAGGAGTATGCGAAGCAGGAGAGGAACGACCTGATCATGGAGGCCTTCAAGAAGGGCCTCCTCATCCTAGGAGCTGGTCCCTCCTCCATCAGGCTTGCCCCACCGCTGACGCTGAGCAAGGAGGAGGCCGACGAGGGGCTGAGGATCTTCGAGGAGGCCCTGAAGGCTGTTGAGCTCAAGCACGGCTATAGGTCCTGACGAACCTGCCCCAACCACCCCTCTCCAAAATTTCTCCATTTCTGAACACGATTCTCCCCCTGACCACGGTGGCCTCCACCCTGCCGCTGAAGGTCATTCCCTCGTAGGGGGTCCATCCGGTCTTGTAGTGCACCGCCTCCCCGCTCCAGACGTTCTCCACGTTGGGCCTCCAGATCAGGATGTCGGCGTCGGAGCCCGGGAGGAGCGAGCCCTTCTTCGGGTATATCCTCATCGCCCTTGCCGGCCCCTCCGATAGCACGTAAGAGAGCCTAGGGATCGGGATACCCCTCTTCGTCCCCTCGCTCAGCACGACGGTTGGGAGCTCCTGCAGGCCCGGAACCCCTCCCCAGGCCTCCCATGCGTTCTCCTTCTCCTTTTCCTCCCTCGTCCCCGGAGCGTGGTCCGTCGCCACGGCCTCCATCGCCCCATCCGCGATGGCCCTCCAGAGGGCTTCCCTGTCCTCCCTGGACTTCAGCGGAGGGTTCATGGTCAGGTAGGGGCCCTTCGAGCGCACCTCCTCCCTCGTGAATACTAGGTAGTGTATACACGTTTCCGCGGTAATCCTCGTCCCCCTGCTCCTGGCGTACTCTATTGCCCTGAGCTGGGGCAGGCTCGTCACGTGGGCCACGTGATACCTGGCACCGGCGAATCTCGCAATGACGGAGGTCCTCAGGACGGCGGCCTCCTCAACCGCCGGAGGCCTCGCCAGGTTCCTGTCCATGAAGTCGCTCCCCCTGGACCGGGCCTCCTCCTCGAGGGCCCTTACCATTCCACCGTCCTCGGAGTGCACAACGACGATCACGTCCTTCTCAGCCGCGAATCTGAATATCCTCAGCAGCTCCGGGGAGTCCAGCTCGAATGGGGGACAGGTGAAGGCCTTGTAGGATCCCACGCCGACCTTCAGGGGCTCCTCCAGGAGCCCGAGCATCCTCTTGGAGAAGGTCCCGGCGTGGATGGCGAAGTCGACGATGCTCATCCTTTCGCCGTCCTGGATCTTCCTCTTGATGCCTTCGGCTGTGCAGCTCTCCTCCATGAGCGGCATGTCGAAGATGGTCGTGACTCCACCGGCTGCGGCCGCCCTGCTCCCGGTGAGGAAGTCCTCCCTGTGGAGGTAGCCGATGGGGTGCACGTGGGCGTGCACGTCGATGGCCCCCGGGAGCACGACGGCCCCCCTGGCGTCGATCACCTCCTCAGCGGCCATATCCCTCTTGGAAATCGAGGATATCTTGCCGTCCCGGACGTAGAGGTTAGCCTCCACGAGCTCCTCTCCCAGGAGCACCCTACCGCCCTTGATGGCGAGTTCGTGCATGGTCGATAATCCGGTTTAAGTATTTTTAGTGGATTTCAGGACGAAAAAGGTGATTGGGCATGGAGTACAAGGCGAACAAGTATGGGAAGAAGAGGATCGTGATCGCCCTCGGGGGGAACGCCATCCTCCAGAGGGGCGAGAAGGGCACGTTCGAGGAGCAGTACAGGAACGTGATGAACACCGCCGAGCACATCGCCGACCTCATCCTCAGCGGCAAGTACCAGGTGGTCATCACCCACGGGAACGGCCCCCAGGTGGGCGCCGAGCTCCTGAGGCACGAGGCCGGGGAGAAGATGTACAACGTCCCAGCGCAGCCCATGGACGTCGCCGGCGCCATGACCCAGGGCCAGATCGGCTACATGATCCAGCAGGCCCTGATAAACATCCTGGCCGAGAGGGGGAGGCCGGACATACCCGTCGCCACGGTGGTCACGCAGGTCCTGGTGGACAAGGACGATCCGGCCTTCCAGAACCCTACGAAGCCCGTCGGACCCTTCTACGACGAGGAGACGGCGAAGAAGCTGGCCGCCGAGAAGGGCTGGGTCGTGAAGGAGGACGCTGGCAGGGGGTGGAGGAGGGTCGTGCCCTCCCCGGACCCGAAGGCCATCGTCGAGGCCGATGCCATCAATGCCCTCCTCGACAAGAGGGTTGTGGTCATCGCCTCGGGCGGCGGAGGCATCCCGGTCATCAAGGAGGACGGCAAGTACAAGGGCGTTGAGGCGGTCATAGACAAGGATCTGGCGGGCGAGAGGCTGGCCGAGGCCGTGGACGCGGACGTCTTCATGATCCTGACCGACGTGGATGGTGCGTCCATATACTACAGAACCCCGCAGGAGAAGTGGATCAAGACCATGCCGGTGGAGGAGGCAAAGAGGTACTACCAGGAGGGCCACTTCAAGGCCGGCTCCATGGGGCCCAAGGTCCTGGCCACGATCCGCTTCGTCGAGTACTCCGGGAAGGAGGCCTACATTGCGAAGCTCGGGAACGAGCTCAAGGCCCTCAAGGGAGAGGCCGGGACCAAGGTGGTCAAGGAAGGAAAGCTGGAGTTTTGGTGAGGGTAGTAGCTCCCTCGGCCTCCCCCGAGGCTGTGGGGGAGGCAAAACATCTATTTTTTGCGGGTAGACCCTTCGTTTTCCCGACGGAGACCGTCTACGGCCTGGGGTGCAGGCCCGGGGCCGCGGAGGAGGGTGTCTACGGGATAAAGGGGAGACCGAGGACCAAGCCCCTCACCCTGCACTGCTCCTCCCTTGACCTCGTCGTCGAATACCTGGGGCTGGAGGAGGGAAGGGACATCCTCAGGAGGCTCCTGCCCGGTCCGGTGAACGTGATAACGGGGAAGGGCGTGGGGGTGAGGGTGTTCGAGCACCCATTCATCAGGGCTTTCTGCAGGGAGGTCCGCGAGCCCCTTGCGGCGACCTCGGCGAACACCAGCTCGCTGCCCAGTCACGTGACCGCGGAGAGCGCCTATGCCGACCTGGGCGATGCGGTTCCCCTGTACCTGGACGGGGGGAGGACCGAGTTCGGCATAGAGTCCACGGTCCTGGACCTCAGGGGCAGGCCGAGGATCCTCAGGCCCGGCGCCATGCCTCCTGAGGCCATTGAGGACGCCCT
>QMSR01000154.1 GCA_003649695.1 Thermoplasmata archaeon | reverse complement strand
CGCGCCGACCCCGACGATGGCGTTATGGCGCAGGTCGTAGCGTTTGATCTTGGGACGGGAGGTCCCCGTGGTGCCAAAAAGTTCCGGTGCCGCGACGATCTGGTTATTCGTCGCGATCAGCTCCTCGAGCTTGCCGGGCTTCAAGGGTTTGAGGGTCTTGAGCTTGTTGTGCGAAGCCTGAAGCTTCTTGAGGTGGGCGAGCTTCTCGACCCCCGAAAGGGACGTTAGCTTATTATGCGACACATAGAGGTAAACGAGGGCGGGGAAGCTCCCGACGCCTGCGAGGGTCGCGAGCTGATTGTAGTCGGCCACGAGGGTGACGGTCTTGGGGCTCGCGGGTGCTTCCGAGGGGGGTTCGGCGAAGCCGCCCTTCCGCTTGGCACGCTTGGCACGCTTGGCCGGTTTCTCGACCGTGGTCGCCGCCGGCGCGAGGCTTAGGCTTGTCAGGGCGTTATGCTCAACAAAGACCTCCTTGATGTTGAGCTTCCCGAGGCCCGCGAGGGAGGTGAGCTTGTTGTTTGAGATGGAGAACCATTTCAGCTTTGGCGCGCCGACGATGGCGGGGATCGCGGTGAAGGCGTTGTGTCCGAAGGCGAGGGTTTCAAGGGCCGGGAGCCCCGAGAAGGTGACCGTCGAGAGGCGGTTGTTCTTAGCGTTGATCACCTTGAGTTTGGGCATGTTCGTGACCGAGAGCGTCGTGAGGGCGTTCTTTGTCACGACGAGGGAGCTAAGGACGGGGAGCTTGGTCAAAGAGAGGCTCGTGAGCTTATTTCCCTTCACCGAGATCCGGATGAGTCTTGGCATATTCGTGATCTTTTCGAGGACCTTGAGGGTCTTGAGCTTGCTAAAATCAAGGCCTGCGAGGCCCACGTTGTCGAGGCCCGAGACGGTCGTGAGCTTGGAGTCTTTCAGGTTCAACTTCCGGAGCTTGGGGAGGTCTTTGAGGTTCCTGAGCTCCGTCACACCCGTGAGGCCTAGATCGATGTTGGCGAGCTTCGGGAGCTTGCTCAAGCCGACGACGCTCGTGAGCTTGCTGTTGCCCATGAGGTCGAGGTCTCGCAACTTCGGGAGTCCGCCGAAGTCCTTCAGGCTTCCTTCCACGCTGTTTTGGAGCGTGATGTGCTCAAGAGCGTTTGCTCCTTTGAGCGCGGCCATATCGATGGGTCCACCCGCCGCCCGAACATAAAGGTGCGAGATCCGGCCGTTCCGGACGACGATCCCAGCGCAGGGTTTGTCGCTGTCGCACTCGCTGCTCGTCGTCGTGTACCCGGTATTCTCCCAGGCCTTGACCTTCTCGGGCTCGATCTTAGTTTTCGCGAGAGCCTTGCGGATCGCCTGGGCGTCGGCGGCGAGGGGGCTGTCGCCGTCCGCGAGCTTCTCGAGGCTCTTGCTGCAACCACCCAAGGTGAGAAGGAGCGCCGCGAAGAGCAGCGCGCTGACAGGTGCGTGCATCTTTTTCATGGCCGGCAGATTAGCACAATTGATCCGCCGCGCGGGGTCACTTTCCTTGGTGCAGGGTTGGCCCCCGCGCTGGCGTGTTCAGCCTCGTGTGTGCAGAGAACTCTGTGTGGGGAGAACTCTGTGCAGGGACTGGCACGTTGGGTGGCCATCCGCTCCGGTTTTCCGCGGGTCTGGATCCTCGGAAGAATGTAACCGCCCGTGATCGTGTGCAAAGCAGTGGGCACGGCGGATGCTTCATTGTGATCCAAGGAGTGCCCGGCGCTCCGGGAGCTGGCCGCCATGATGCGCTCACATTCAATCTCTCAGCCCCGACGCGCAGTATCCTACGCCTTCATCTTCACTCTGAGCCTGGTCTTCGCGGTCGCGTCGGCGTCCAGCGTGTCGGCTCGCCCCTCGCATCAGCTCCGGCGCCCCTCCCATCACGCCTACGAGCGCTCGGCGCTCACGCGTCGTCACACCCTCACGCGTTCGGCACAGCGGCGCTGGCATGTCGACGCCTATCATGATCCTAAAGTCGACGTTCGGGCCGTCAACAAGAAGCTCGAAGCCTTCGCGAAGGCCCACCCAAAGAACGTCAAGCTGACAGCGCTCACCCACGTCTCGGGCGAGCCGCTCTACCGCGTCGACGTGATGGCCGCGCCTCAGGTTGGTGGCAACAAGGGCAACAAGGCCAAGACGAAGCCAACGCGGCCGCTCCGCGTGCTCCTCTCATCAGGTGTCCATGGCAACGAGCCCACGGGGGTCTACGCGACCCTCGCGCTTCTGGGCAAGATCCTCAAAGACGACCACCTGCGTCAGCGCTTCTTTGTGACGTTCATTCCCATGGTCAACTCTTCGGGCCTTGCGGCCATGACCCGAAAGAACGCGCGGGACCAGGACATCAACCGCTCCTTCATCGTGGGGCATCAGACCGCTGAGGGCCGCGCCCTGACGCGCTCTTTGGGCGGTGAGCGTTTCGACCTCAGCCTCGATCTCCACGGCGCCTTTCGCGAGGGCTTCTTTCTGATTCGCGCCAAAGACGATGGGACAATCAGCCAGCGTATCCTCTCATCGATGCCCTCAGCGGCGCTCCTCGCGCCGGCTCCTGGCGAAAGCGCCGTCGGCCCCTATGAGCTCCACAGCCGGGGTGGTGCGACCTCCAATAACCCGGGCACCTTCAAAGGTTTCATGTCCGAGCGGTCGACGTATAGCTATACCCTCGAATACCCCCGACGCCTCGCGTCGAAGCGTCAGCTCTCGGGTCTCCTGAGGCTCGTGGGTTCTGCCTTGAACAACGTCGATCGTCACGGTCAGCGCAACTGACTTCTTGAAGAGGCGTTTCTACAGCGTCTGATCTTGCTTCATGCCCCCCGGCTTCGGCTTTTTCCCATAGTGCAAAGAGGGGAGATCTTCCTGATAGAGCTGCGTGGGCTTTTTGACGTAGTGCTCGTAGGGCTCTTTCTTCTTGCCGCGGATCTTTCCCTCGAGGACCATGACCGGGACGGGCGGTGTCAGCTCATAATAGTAGCCGCGCGTGTGGAGATTGATTTGGAACTCTTCACCGCGGTGCTCGAAGCGATGGGCGTAGCCGAGGCGGGTCTGGCCTTTACGCTCAAAGGCGCGGTGACGTAGAATAAAAGAGAAGAGGCGCACAGCTCGGTAGTTGTAGAGACGATGACAGCCGTGGGAAAAACCGTTGCGCACGCTCATATAGTTGACGGTCCCGTGCATTCGCACCTGATTGTCGCGGAAGCCTCGGGGCGTCACATGGTAGGCGGCGACGAGGCCATAGGCCGAGGCGTAGCCGGGACCAAACGCGCTCTGAGCGACGATCCGCTGCGCGTGGCCGCGCACGCT
>QMSR01000153.1 GCA_003649695.1 Thermoplasmata archaeon | reverse complement strand
TTATATTTCGCAAAAAATCAAGCCCTGCGGGAGCGCCGCTTTTACCTGATCTGATGCGTTATCAAACGCCTGCAGTATTACAACATATACGGCTGCGCGTTTGATGCCCTGCACCTGCCTGCGGCAGGCAGGTGCAGGGCAAAAGCAGCGCTTGCAGAATTTAGGTTTTATTTAGGGCGGGCCGGGAAACCCGCCCCGTAAATCTCCATGAGGTTTCAGATTAGTACATGCCGTCGCCCATACCGCCCCCGGGAGGCATGGCCGGTTCTTTTTTCTTCTCGGGCTTTTCAGCGATCATGGCCTCAGTGGTCAGCATCAGGCCGGACACCGACGCGGCGTTTTGGATGGCGAACCGCACCACTTTGGTGGGGTCGATAACGCCGGCCGCCAACAGGTTTTCATAGGTATCGGTCTGGGCATTGTACCCAAAGTCTCCGTCACCCTCCAATACTTTATTCAGGACAACGGACCCCTCCATGCCGGCGTTGCAGGCTATTTGCCGCAGCGGTTCGGTCAGGGCATGTTTCAGGATATTGATGCCGCTTCTTTCCTCGCCCTTGGCATTGGTGTTTTCCAGCGCTTTCAAGCCTCGGACCAGGGCTACGCCGCCGCCGGGCACAATGCCTTCTTCGACGGCCGCCCGGGTGGCGTTCAAGGCGTCTTCCACACGCGCTTTCTTCTCCTTCATTTCGGTTTCCGTGGCCGCGCCGATGTTGATGACCGCCACGCCCCCGATGATCTTGGCCAGACGTTCCTGCAGCTTTTCGCGGTCATAATCCGACGTGGTCTCTTCGATCTGAGCGCGGATCTGCTTCACGCGGCCCTCGATGGCGGCCTTGGTGCCGGCGCCGTCCACGATGGTGGTATTATCCTTGTCGATTTTGACCGACTTGCAGGTGCCCAGGTCCTTGATATTGATGTTTTCCAGCTTGATGCCCAGGTCCTCGGAAATCACCTGGCCGCCGGTCAGGACGGCAATATCATCAAGCATGGCCTTGCGGCGGTCGCCGAAGCCCGGCGCTTTCACAGCGGCCACTTTCAAAGTGCCCCGCAACTTGTTGACGATGAGCGTGGCCAAGGCCTCGCCTTCGATATCCTCTGCGATGATCAACAGCGGCTTGCCGTTTTTGGAAATCTCTTCCAGCAGCGGCACCAGGTCCTTCATCACGGTGATCTTCTTTTCATGGATGAGGATATAGGGTTCTTCGAGCACCGCTTCCATTTTCTCGGCATCGGTGACAAAGTGTGGCGAGATATAGCCTTTATCGAACTGCATACCCTCCACGACCTCCAAAGCGGTCTCCATGCTCTTGGCTTCTTCCACCGTGATGACACCTTCCTTGCCCACTTTTTCCATGGCCTCGGAAATCAGTTTCCCAATGGTTTCATCGCTGTTGGCCGAGATGGTGCCCACCTGTTCGATTTCTTTTTTGTCCTTGGTGGGCATAGACAGTTTTTTCAGCTCCGCGACAACTGCTTCAACTCCCTTGTCGATGCCGCGTTTCAGCGCCATGGGGCTCACGCCGGCGGCCACCAGCTTCTGGCCTTCGTTGTAAATGGCCTGGGCGAGCACGGTGGCCGTGGTGGTGCCGTCTCCGGCCGTATCACTGGTCTTGCTGGCTACCTCCTTAACCATTTGCGCGCCCATGTTTTTGAACTTTTCTTCCAACTCGATTTCCTTGGCCACAGTTACCCCGTCCTTGGTCACAGCAGGGGAGCCCCATGATTTATCCAGCACGACATTGTTTCCCTTGGGCCCCAGGGTCACCTTCACGGCGTCGGCCAAAGTGTTGACGCCCTCGAGCATCGCCTCGCGGGCTTTTGATCCATAGGTAATCATTTTTGCAGGCATGACTTGTTCCTCCTTTTCAGTTCAAAATCCCCAGAATATCGTCTTCGTGCATAAAGATATGTTCCTCGCCGTCGATCTTGATTTCAGTGCCGGCGTACTTGCCGAACAAGATGCGATCCCCCTCCTTGATTTCCAACGCAATGCGTTTACCATCGTCGTCCCGCTTTCCGGGTCCTACGGCGACAACCTCACCTTCCTGGGGTTTTTCCTTGGCGGTGTCCGGGATAATGATCCCCCCGGCCGTTTTCTGTTCTTCTTCCACTCGTTTGACGATTACCCTGTCATTCAACGGTTTGATTTTCATTTTCATTCCTCCATTTGAAAATTAAAGTGAATGTGTTGCGGGAATCACCGCTCGCAAAATATAGCTTTCACGATCCTCGGTCAGATTGACCAACGGGAACACGCCCATGTCCTTCCGGCTTTCCAGGTGGCTGGCATCCATTTGCCGAACAAACGATCCATTCTTTGCCGCGGTCGTTCAATTTCGGCAAAGGGCTTTGTGACATCAAACTCCCATGCCTGGGTATTAAAAAATCTTCTTGTCAGCACAGCACTCACCTCCTGCAGCCAAACAACTTAGATTTTGTAGGGCATGGTAACTGCTTAAAATTCATAACAAGCTGTTTTATTAACACCTAAATCCTGCAGGCTCCGAGTTTGCCGAAGACCTGCCTGCGGCAGGCAGGTGCAGGGCGGAAGGGGCGCAGACGTACTGCGATACTTCAAGTCCCTGCCGACACCGCAGATTCGGTAAAACCGGCACTCCCGGAGGGTAAACCATTTTCAGAAACCGCAGCCTTTATGGCCGCATCAAACCGATGCGTGTCATGCAAGTACAACATTTCTATAATTCGCTGATATTAAAAGCATAATTTTCTTTTTGAAAATAGTTTATGCAGGTTTCAGGTAACATATGGCGATAAGCAGGACAAACCAGCTTAACAAAACCTAAACCTGATCGAACGGTTCTGGCGTTTTGCTGAAAACAGGCTTGCGGGAAACACTTACCATGAAAAGTACAGGACGTTCCGCGTAAAGACTTTCCGGTCTTTGAATCATGTTGATCAACATGTCGATGAACTGAAAACTTTGATGTTTTACACACATAAAAACTGTCGAACGGATGCGCACAAGAATCAGGGTGGGCTCCTGATTCCGGAAACCGTTATCGTTTCAGGTTGCGCGATCATGGATTCGACAATGTGTTTGACATCTTCCAGGCGGTCCTTGTGAGCAACCAGGGTTTTTTCACCTGAGCGGACCACCACCACGTCGCTGACACCCACCATGGCCAATGTTTCCTGGGGGTGGTCGCAAAAGACCAGGTTCCCCCGGGCGTCCAGCGCGTGAACCCTGCCCTTGATAAAATTGCCGTTGGCATCGTGCGCCAGAAAATCCTGGATCGCCAACCATCCGCCCACATCCTTCCATGAGAATTCACCGGCCACGCAGCG
>QMSR01000152.1 GCA_003649695.1 Thermoplasmata archaeon | reverse complement strand
CCGGCCCCCGGGGACGTGTCCTCGGAGCTGGCTGAGCTTAGGAGGATGCTGGAGGAGCTGGAGAGGAAGATAGAGGAGCTGGAAAAGCGTCTCTCATGATTTTTTATTGATCTTTCGAATTTCCGCCCGTGCCCCCTGAGGATCTCAAGAAGCTGGAGGAAGAGGCTGACAAGATCGTCCAAAGCGCCCTTGAGGAAGCGAAGAGGTTGGTGGCTGAGGCCAGGCGGAGGGCAAGGGAGCTCACGGAGAGGGAGCTGGACCTCACCCCCTACGAGCAGGAGGCCAAGAAGATCATAGAGGAGGCGGAGAAGGAGGCCCAGAAGATCATCGAGGAGGGTGCTGAGGAGGCAAAGAGGATCGTGGAGAAGGCGGCCAGGGCCATGGAGAAGGTCGTGAACGAGATCCTCAGGGAAGTGGCGGGAATCTGACATGCCCAAGGGAATCCTGCTCTCCCTCCCTGCAAGGATGAGGAAGGTAACCATTGCCTTCTCCAAGGGGGAGAGGGATCAAATTATCTCCATACTGCAGGATCTAGGCACCGTCCACCTGGAGAGGGTCGAGGAAAAGGGCGAGGTGCTGGAGGAGATCAGGAGGAGGCTCAGGGAGATCGAGGCCCTAAAGTCCCGCCTATCGATCGTTCCCAGGATCCTCGGTGGACCAGTGGTCCTGGAGGTGAACACCAAGGTCTCCTCCTTCGAGCTGGAGAAACTGGCCCGCAGGGGAGAAGAGACCCTGAAGTCTCTACTCTTCGAGGCCGAAAAGGTCACGTCCAGGATCGAGGAGCTGGAATCCGAGATCTCCCGCATATCGGAAGTCCTCGAGGCCCTAAGGGCGGTCCTAGAGGCCCAGGGAGACGCGTCCCTGGAGGTCGTGGAGTACAGCGGAAAGCACGTATTCTCGGCCCTCCTGAGGGGACCCTGCATGGCCACCCTGCCCGAGGGCCTGGAGGAGGTCTTCAGGATTGAGCTGGGCGAGGACTGCCTCGTCGGCGTCGTTGGGCTATCCGAGGTCAGGGAGTCTGCCCTAAGGCAGGCCGAGCAGGAGGGCTTCTCCCGAGTGTCGCTCCCCGAGCTACCACCCGAGGCCAGGACCATCTCGGATGCCGTGAGGTTCCTCGAGGCGGCCCTGGAGGAGAGGAGGAGCACCCTCGCCAGGCTTGAAAAGGATCTGAGGTCCACCCTCGGAGACAGGATAAGAGAGGTTGCGGCCTACCTGGTGGTCCTAGAGGCCGAGGAGGAGAGGCTGAGGGCGCTGGAAGCCCTGGGGGAGGGCAAGTACCTGGAGGTCGTCGAAGGCTACGTGCCCGTGGACTCGGCCATGGACCTCAGGGCGAGGATCCTCGATGAAACAACCACTGCAGCCATAGTGCTCGAGGAGCCCTCAGGGAAGCCCCCCACCAAGATGGAGAACTACAGGGGGATAAACTGGTACGAGCCCCTTGTGAGGTTCTACGGGATTCCGGATTACGATGAGTGGGATCCCACGCCCCTAATCGCCTACTCCTTTGCCCTCTTCTTCGGCCTCATGCTGGCAGACCTTGGATATGCCATCGGTCTCCTCCTCGCAGTCAAGCTCGTCCTGCACAAGTTCGTTGAAGATCCGGAATCCGAGTTCTTCAAGCTATTCAGGAAGATGATGTATGCGAATGCCTTCTCATCACTGGTCTTCGGTGCTTTAACGGCGACGGCCTTCGGTTTCTCCCTACCCTACAAGCCGCTCCTGAGCTTCCCACTCGAGCCCACGGCCTTCATCAAGGTCTCCCTGATCATCGGCCTAATCCACATCATCGTGGCCCACACCATCGCCGCCGCCAGGGCCCTCAGGGAAGGTTCCAGGTCGACGTTCCTGAACGAGATTGGCATCATTGTGGTCGGAGTCGACGTCCTTTACCTATTCCTCCTTTCTTATAGAGTTCATAAGTCCGTCGTTGATCTCCTTCTTGGGAACTACATGGACTTCCACTCCCCCCACTTCATGCTCCTCGTAGCCATGTTCGCTCTCGTGGTCGTCGGCAAGGTCGGGCAGATGGGAGGCCTGGGGGTCCTTCTATCCCTATTCGACTTTACGGGAATCCTGGGTGACGTTCTATCCTACGCCAGGATAGCGGGCGTGGGCATGGCAACGCTCTTCCTCGCAGGCGGCTTCAACCTCATGATAGGGATGTTGGCCGGTGCCATCCACTCGGCCCTGGGGGGCATCCTGGGTTTGGCCCTGGGCGCGGTGGCGGCGTTCCCACTGTACGTTTTCGCCCATCTGATAAACCTGGGCCTCAGCGCCCTAGGTGCTGGCGTCCACTCCCTAAGGCTGTGCTTCGTCGAATTCCTTACGAAGTTCTACGAGGGCAGCGGCAGGGAGTTCCGCCCCTTCAGGATACCGCTACGTAGGACACTCCGCCTTCTCCCCTAGATTTTAAAGGTTGTCACGATTCAGGATCGAAAAGAAATGCATGGGGGTGTGGGAAGTGGACATTAACGCCTTGACGCTGACCTACATCGGGGCTGCATCAGCCATGTTTGGGGGCCTCATGGGGTCCTCGATAGGCATTGCGGCCGCGGGGTCCGCCGCAACACCCGCCCTTTCCGAGGATCCAAAGCAGTTCAGGAACGTTCTGGTCCTTGCGGCCCTGCCCATGACACAGACCTTCTATGCCCTCATATTCATGCTCCTCGCATTGGGCATGAAGGTGGACCCCAGCGACATCTCGACCGGCTGGAAGATCCTGGCCGCCGGGAGCATCGTCTTTTTCGCCGAGCTCGTATCCGCGATCATGCAGGGAAAAGTGTGCGCATCCGGCATTGCGCTCCTGCCCAGGACCGGGGGAAAGATCACGTTCCACACGCTGCTCCTGGCCGTCTACGTGGAGCTCTTCGGGGTCTTCGGCATGGTCTTCTCAATCCTCTTCCTGAGGATGTGAAATGGAGGCAGTGGAGAGGCTGAGGGAGGCCGTACTCAGGGCAGCCCGGGAGAAGGCTGATAAGATACTCGCAGAGGCTAGGGAGAATGCGGAAAGCATCATCAGGAGGGCCGAAGAAGAAAGGAAGAGGAGACTGGAGGAGGAGGGTAGCAGGATCCTCTCCGAAGCCCGGCTCAGGGCCAGGGAGATTGTGGCGGAGGCGAAGCTCCAGGCCAAGGCCGAGGTCTCTAAGGCAAAGCTGAAGGTCCTCGAGGACCTCAAGGGCAGGGTCATGGAGGCCCTCTCCTCCCTGGAGGAGGGGGATAGGGAGAAATCCCTCCGCTCCCTGATCCAGGAGGCCCTGAAATACATACCCCCGGGAAGGGTCGTGATCGCCGTCTCCCCGAGAGACCTGGAGATCGCGAAGAGGAT
>QMSR01000151.1 GCA_003649695.1 Thermoplasmata archaeon | reverse complement strand
TCTTCAAGATCTTCTCTCTTGAGTTCGATCATGTGAGTAAGGTACTGATTCTTTCCCAGAGTTAAAGCTCTGTCATTTATGTTGATGATAGGTCTTTGCTTCTTTGGAATGTCAGCAATCCATATCTTCATCACGACAAGGCTCATGATGACAAGAGAGATCTCTGCATCCTTGATAGGCTTGAACTCATCAGACATGGTAATCTCTTTGACTATCCTTCCTTCTTCTTCAGAGAAGCGATTTATATGTATAGAGTTGTATCCTGCTGTCTTTACTCTGTAACATATGTCAGGAATGTTGCCACTGCCTTTTGTTTCGATGTGTCCCTTTATCCACAAGTATGCAGATGCAAGAATTATTCTGTTGAAGAAATCTATTTTATTTTTCATCACTTCTCCTTTTTATCTGTAAAGTGTTTTCTCTCATGGATGCTGTAACTCCATTTGAACCAGTATAGTTGTAAGCCCATATTTATGGTGCTTGCTATTGCTGTTACGGTTATTACTATTTCTACATATGTCATTGTGACACCTTCCAGAAATATCTACATGGTCTTCCGTCTATGTCATCTTCTGTAGCTATGAATGACTGGACTTCACCTCTTGTTGCTAAGGCTCTATAGCATTTGTCTCTTAGTCTACACGTCTTGCTGTTACACATACTTATATCGCTCATGGTGTCTCCTTTTAATGTAATTTAATCAAAACCATGTTGAATGGTGGTTCTGAGCAAAGTGCATACCCACTGAATTGTTAATTCAATGGGGGTTTTGGTCTTTCCCAAGTGTCAGAATTTTCATAAAGCAGAACAATTTCATTAACATACTCGTATTTTCCTCCTGTTTCTAACTGGTCGGTTTTACTTCCTAAGTCGGTCCGGTGTAAGATTATCCACTATATTCCGGCATTTAGTACTATCGTTCTTTTATTCGTCTGCGATAAAAAGACTACAGTGTATTCCATTGAATACACCATAGTTCTTTTAAAATGGAAGATTCTGATTTTTAGAATCAAATTGATTTATGATAGCAAGTGGTTTTTTCTTCATTTCTTTTATGATATTCTCATGAGAAGATTGAGAACAAATAATGTATCTGTCTTTGTATCTACATATAACTGCTTTCCATTCATAGTTGATTGCAAAGATCCATTTTATGTCATTTCCTTTATTTTGAGATATATTTATAGATCTTTTTTCCCATATAGCAGAATCCTTAATATATTTTTCCATTTGCTCTATTCTTTCTTTATTTGTATTTGCAATGACATTATATTTCTTATAGAGAAAATTTCTTGGAACAAGATATCCCATCGTTCTTACAATTGCTATATTGTCATTGTCATAAACAGTGAATTTATTTCTTGATTCCTTTATCGCTTTGTGCTCTTTTTTTGTAAGAGACCATACCTTGGACTTGCCAAGTGTATTTCCGCCATTTGCGTTTATTTCATTGTTTCGTTCAGCTCTTTCCAAGTGACTGTTTATATTCTTGAGTGACTCTTCTATCCAGTTCATTTCTTCTCCTTTATTTTATTTACTGCATCAGTGAAAGTTTTCATGACATCTTCTATGGAAGTGTTCATGGTGTTATCATCAGTGGGTAATGACTCGATTTCTTTTATGGCAACAAGTGCCTCATCAAGTATTTCTTTGTCTTTTCCTTCTACGGAACTGCTTATTAATTCGATTACTTCTCGTAACCTACTTGTATCGTTTTGCATGTTATTTCCTTTATTTGATTTATTTAATAGTATACTGTCCTAAAACACAAAAGGATGAACCCATGGGTGCTAAAGAAATTAGAGAAGCTGCGAGAGCAAGAAACAGACGAGAAAATGATGGACTATCAGCATATGACAGAGCATTAAAGAACTTATCGAGGAATCAAGAGTTGTTTCAACAACAAGAGAGACCTCAAGGTACTCCACAAGCACCAGTATTTGGTTCTGCATTCAATAAGGGAGTTGATACCCCTTGGATGGGCAGTCAAGCATACGAAGATGCAGCATGGAAAGGACAACGTGTTCCTGAGACATATGCTATGCCTCAAGACTATGTAGATCCATTGTTCCAGAATGCACCTGACGTGAATCCTCAATCACTTCAAAAAGGAAGAGTTGCTTCAGTTACTCCTCCTGGTTCGAGAGGAGCTTCAGTTGCAGATGTCCCTGCATCAGTTACTGCACCTCAATACACTCCTCCTGTAAGAGGAGGAGGAAGAGCACCTGCAGTAGTTCGGAACCAACCTGGTCCTGTTGCCCCTGCTTATGTTCCAGATAGACAGAGGGCTGTTGATGTTTATGATATTATGAGTTTCGACAGAGGTAGTCAAGGGTATATGACGGAATGGTAGGTAGGATATATTATGATAGACCCTAAAGACGTAAATTTTGGTGCTGAGTTCAAAGGTGACACTTCAGCACTTACCTCCATTATAAATAGAAGCAAGGCTAATTTAAATAACCCTGCTCCTGCTTCTTTCTCTTATGAGGACTCTCCAATACCTACAGACAGAGAAACACCTTCATATGAAGCCGGTAGGCAACATAGTGGTGGTTCTGTTCCTACAGCAGGTGGTTCTGGAATGTTTAATGAGATGACTGGACTTCGTGGAAACAAAGCCTTTAGAAATAACAACCCAGGAAATATAACAGGTATGAGTGGGAAGCTTCTTTATGGAGCACAAGGTATTGCTAAATCAGGCACAGGTGATGTAGGTGATAGATCGCAACTTGTTTATAGGACTGCTGATGATGGATGGAGAGCTATGAACCAACTAATGAGTGGCTCAAGATATAATAATGCTCCTATTTCTTCAGCTTTCGCCAAGTATCAATCTGACCAAAATGCTTGGGGAAATATGAAGAAGCGATTAGTAAAAAGTGGGATAGATGTAAATAATCTCACTTTTAATCAGCTGTCTCCACAGCAGAAGTTAATCTTTATGAACCAACGTGCAAGACACGAAGGATTTACAGGTGCTCCTCTTACTGCAGGGATTATGGGCTAAGACGATGACTCTTCAGTCTCGTCTCCTTTTTTCTCTTCTCTTTCTTCTCTCTTCATTTTTACAATAACTGCATTGATAACCCCTGGATGTTCTCCAGTTTTACCTATGACATATTCAACCAGAGAGTCATAGGCATACAATAACTCTTGAACATTTAAGTCGTCTATTTCAATAGTGTTTGTATCGTCACTGAAGAATGTAATCTTGAGATTACCCTTTTTAGTGACACCATTTTTTTTATTATTCTTTTTGTTCTTTCTCTTTTTCTTTTTCATTTCTTTATTGAGTTTCATTACGGTTTCCTTATTGAATAGTAGTTAC
>QMSR01000150.1 GCA_003649695.1 Thermoplasmata archaeon | reverse complement strand
TTTCCTTGACTTTTTCTCACTTTTTGGTACACTAAAACTCAATCTCGCCCCTGGCCTACGGCTGGGGGACATTTTTTTCACTAACTCTTTTGATAACTTCTTTAACTCTACCTTAAAAATCCCCCTCTTCATCTCCCATATTTCCCTACCTAAATGTCCAGAACTATAAACAACTATCACCTGCTTCCCCTTTGCAATCAATCTTTCATATAACGTTGCAAAATCCCCATCACCTGACAAAAACACAAAGCTATCATATTCTCCAATTCGTTCATACGCATCCAATCCCATCTCCAAATCAAAATCACATTTTCTCTGACTCACTATCTCCCCAGAATCCGCTCTCACCTTCAGATACTTAACAGGCTTAGTTACCACCTTATAACCAATATCTTTCATTCGCTTAAGAAACTCCGCTGACTTAGGATGCACATCAATTCCATGATATAAGCTCATCTCACCAACCTGCTCATAACTCATAAAATATTTATACAGTTTTTCTGGATCAACTTCCCCTTTAAGAGAATTTTTCCATCGATACACATTCGCCCAATCAACCAACACCATTGTTTTACCATGTAACTTTAGTTGAAACTTAATATCTTCTTTGCTCATTCCCCCATTCTACAATGAAAACGTGACCCTTTCGAGTCACGTTTATCATTTATTTCTACTTAACTATCTAGATACTTCGATTGTTTCACTGTTCTCTGCATTACTTGCCACAATCGTGACAATATTATTCGCATCCACCGCTACAGTATAACTAGTATTAACAGCAGTACTACCAGTTGGATCAACTGGCATACTCTTAAGATACTTAGCCAATGGTGTCGCAAGATTATCACACGTCCCACAACTTCCTATCTCTGTTGCAGCCTGACCAGTTGTAAGCCCCGCAGGAAGCGCACCATCATTATCCACAATATACTCATGAATCGCAGTCAGTGTATTATTAACATCCGACCACCTCCTAGAATTTCTAGCGTCTGCAAATCTAGTTACTGGATCTAGCGCCACAAACACCACAGTAGCTAAGATCGCCATAATAGCAATCACGACTAATAACTCAATCAGTGTGAATCCTTTTTTTTCTAATTTTTTCATTATTACCTTTCCGTAACAATATTATTAATTTTTCTGTCCTACTACAATCACCACATCATACTTAGAATCCTTATCCAACCCATCTATCTCTATCACATCATACTCATCTAAAAAAGCTTCCTCTATTTGATCATACACATCCTCACCCAATCCTTCTCTCACAGCAACCTCCACCCCATCATAATCATAATTATCAGCATTTCCAGTCTCGATCTTATCCTCCTCTACCCCAAACTCCATCATTAAATCAGCAATCTCTCCTGCTCGTCCCGTCACACCAGACCCATTAAGAATCTGCATCGAAACTTCACTCCACTCCGTAGGTTTTGGGGTTAGCTCGGGGGTCGCAGTCGCTATCGGAGTAATCACAATTTCCTCTGACTCACTAGTTGCACTTCTACTCACTAATATCCCACCCACAATCAACCCTATTAATATAATTACCCCCCCCACAATCATCAAAATTTTATTAATATCTCTTGTTTTTACCTTCGCTGAATTTACTGAATCTACTGCATCCACTGAGCCAACTGAATCCACTGTCTCCACTATTTCCACCTTCATTGACAAAACATCCTCATCTTTACCCTTCAATTTTTTCTTAGCAATCTCCACCACAGGGTCATCTCCCCTCCTTCTTGCAAATCTTTCCGGCTCAACATCCTCAATCACCAGTTTAGCCTTACTCGCCGCCTCAGCCACCTGATCAAAAATTTCTTTTACAGGCGCAAACACCAATGCCACTTTGCCTTCACCCTCATCAACAATCGCATAGTCCCACATACTCCCTACAGCATCAGGAAACTCACTCTCCATTTCCTTTTCTAACTGCTTACGAGTAATCTCTTCATCTTTCTTAATTGGTCTCACCCACAAATACGACACACCATCAGCCAATAAAATCCGCACCTTCTTAGTCTCAAATTTCTCCTTCACCAACTTAAATTTTTCAACCAAATTCTTCTCTGTCCACTCCACCTCTGCCGTCGTCACCTTTTCCCCACTCACCACCCCATAAACCTCCATGCTATTTCGTTTGAGATGTACTACTACAACTTTGCTCATATATTCATTCTGGCGGGTTTCACTCTCCATGTCAACTCTCACTCCAACTAATAATACTCACCCCAACACCTCGCACCGCCTTTACCCTTATTGATCTGGTGTAATCATTGTTAGTACTACTCACCGTAATATCCCAATTATTCCCACTCTGCGAGTTAGTAGTCACTGTGCACGTCCCCTCAGGAAGAGTAATCATGTCGCTCACACTATCGTTCTCGTTAATTGATAATAACGCATCCTCCACACACGCCTCCACTATATCCAAACTCTCCACACTCTGCTTACTCCCGAATGATGTCTGCAACTCGCTCACAGCAGTCATGCTCACAGAGATCCCCACCACTACGATCACAGAAAGTATTACCAACACAGTTGAAAGTGCTATATATCCATCTCTATTTATACTTTTGTTCATCATTCTATTCCTATCTTATACTCACCGCATTAGTAATACTCTCTGACTTCTTATAGCGCTGAATGTTATCAGGATTAAGATAATCAATTTTCATTACGTACTTAATATTACCCATCTCGAGACTCGACATATCAGTGAATATAAGCTCGCCCACACTCACTCGATCGCTAGTTATAGGGCATGGATTAGTAGACGGACAGTCACCCACACTCCCTTGTCCAATCAGAATCTCATCTCCCACCAACTCAATTACCGTAGGATTATAGTTAGGATTAGAATTACTCAGTATAAGACTAGTAGCACTCATTTCCACTACCCCACTTGATCCTCGGATCTCACTCTCAATTCTACTACTCACATAACGAATGTTTTGATTAACCTCCAATTGCACCTGCGCCTTTACCCTCCCATAGATCACATCCCACGCAAAAGTAACCAAAGCTCCCAATATCAGACTTGATAATCCCAAATAGAGAATTAACTCAATAAATGTAAATCCCCTTTTTACATATTTCATATTAATTACACACCTCCACTCCCCATCCAGCTAGACTCCCACCATCTTGGTTATAGATATCATTAACTGTTAAAGTCCAGATACCATTAGGATCTTGCCCATCAAAACTAGTTAGTGAGTTACTAGGTTGATATGTGCCTCCATCAGTTGGTGGACATGGCCATGATTCAGATGAAGCCTCATCGTCCAGAGATAAGGAGAAATTATCAGTCGAGCTACATGAGTTATCTATTAT
>QMSR01000149.1 GCA_003649695.1 Thermoplasmata archaeon | reverse complement strand
TCTTCCAGAGGGCCGCGGCCCCCAAGGAGCTCTGGGTGGTGCCTGGGGCGGGTCACTCCCAGGCCGCTTCCCTCTATCCCGAGGAATACGACAGGCATATCTTGAGATTCATAGAGAGATGTGGCCTGAGCCCCTGAGAGGGTTGCCGCTGCCACCCTTTGTCTAGCGGGGCCAGATGTGGTAGTGGCAGTGGGATAGGGGCCAAGGGAACACGAGGACGATGGTCATCGGCACGCCCTGGAGCTCCCCTTCCCAGCGGAGCTTTTCCTTCCCCTCGGCCTCGAATGCGTAGAGGTCGAACCCCAGGGGCCCAAGCAGCCACTCCAAGGAGACGGTTGGGGAGGGTCCTATCCCCAGGACCACTCCGCTCCCCCTGACATCGCAGAGGACCTGTAGGGTGTAGCTGGGTCCCTCCTCCGCCAGGGTGAGGGAGATCGTCCAGCCGCCGGCTTCCGCCCCGTAATCGTCCCAGCGCTCAAGGAGGCAGGAGCGGAACTTCCCTAGGAACTCCTCGGGGGAGGAGGCAGAGGAGGAGCAGACCTCCCTGAATCCCTGGGCAGAGAAACGCAGAGTCTCCCGGAAGATAAGCTCCCCTTGGCTCAACTTGCTTCCGTCCACCACGATCTCCATCCCCAGTGGCTTTCCGATCCCCTGGGGGAGGGGGTAGCTCAGACCGATTAAGACCGATTAGGGGAACCAGGAGGAGGAAGGGGACCACAAGTGAAAGCCGCGCCACGGTGGGTCACTTCCGGGGTGATTCTAACCCCCGACGCACGTCCCGCACCATCAGATAAGCATCCTCCCCGTCCCGGTAGAAGCGGGGAAGGAGGACGATCCTCCTGAAACCGTGGCGCTCGTAGAACCTCACAGCCCTGAGATTCCTGGCCCGCACCTCGAGCACGGAACGCCCGATCCCCAACTCCTCCATCACCCCCAACAGGGAACCGAGGAGGGCAGTGCCGATCCCCCGGCCCCTCTCCCCAGAAGAGACGGCCAGGCTCAGGATGTGGAGGAAGGGCTCTAGGGAGGGCAGAAGCTCCACGGTGGCGATGATGTACCCCAGGATCCTTCCCCCCTCCTCGTACACCAGGAAGATATCCGCCAGATGCTTCCGCAATACCCTGCGGGGCCAAGGGGAGGGGAAGCTCTCCCTCTCGATCCTGAGTACCTCCTCCAGGTCCTCCTCCCGGGCGGGCCTTATCCCCATGGTCCCCTCCCGGCTATTGTTCCCAAAGGGTTAGGGGATACGATCTCGGGGAGGTGAGGACTCTTGCGTGAACTGATGGTATACGGCGTGGCGTTGGAACAGGAGGAGGAAGGGGAGGTCCCCGTTCTCCTCCTCAGGGCCTTGGAGGCCCCGGAATTCCTGCCTATGCGGATCGGGCAGGGTGAGGCCCTGGCAATCGCCATGGCCCTGCAGGGGAAGGGCTCCCCGCGTCCCCTCACCCACGACCTCATGGCTTCCATCGTGAAGGCCCTCCAGGCAACCCTGGTGGGGGTGACCATCACCAAGGTGGAGGCCGGGATCTTCTATGCTGACCTGAAGTTCCGTCGCCGAGATGGCGAGGAGATCCTGGTGGATGCCCGGCCTTCCGATGCCGTGGCCTTGGCGCTGCGGCTTTCAGCGCCCCTTTACATCGGGGAAGAACTCTTCCAGCGGTTCGCCCAGAGGATCCCCGGGATGTCTTAGCGGCGGATCAACTTGACCTTCACCGCCCGCAGCCCCTTGGGGGTACGCTCCACCTCGAACTCCACCCGTTGACCTTCCTCCAGTACCCTGTAGCCGCTCCCCTGGATGGCGGAAAAATGCACGAAGACATCAGGGCCTTGGTCCTGGCGGATGAAGCCATACCCTTTCTGGGGGTTGAACCACTTGACCGTGCCCGTTGCCAAACCGCACCTCCTGGATCCTAAACCAGTTTAAGTCCCCCCTACCCAGGGAACAACCCATAAAGTCTAAGCTTGGGACGTGAAATGGGACATCCTTCTGTACCAGGCATCATGATGGCTATGCCCAGACTCTCCCGGCGAGGCTTGGGTCGCTAGGGGTTGGTTTGGAGAATACCTGATCACCTGTCGGCTACTTCTTTTACAACCTGTCTTTTTCAGTGAACTGTGTTTGTGACGTTATGACGCTTTTTTCTGGGGGATACGGAGGAGCATCGCGGGGGTACCATCACAAACCTCTAAGGACCCTGGGAGGACTCTCCCAGGTATCCCCCAGGGTACCCCGGGGAACCACCACGAATCTCCCAGGGACCCTCAAAACCTCCCAGGGGATACCCGGAGTACCCCCTCGAACCATCACGAACCTTTAAGGACGCTTGGAGGACTCTCCCAAGTATTTCGGGAGCCCCGGGGACCATCACGGACCTCTAAGGATGCTTAGAGGACTCCCAGAGACCCTTAAAGGTTTCCTGAGGTACCCCGGGGGAACTCCCTCGAACAAAGGCCCTGGAGATCCCCCTGGGAGGACTCCTAGGTACCTGACCGGTGATTTTCGATGCTCCTCGAACTACCTTGCCCTAATGTTTTCGAAGGCTATCGTAAAAGACCGCCCACGAATAAGCGCCTTCGGACATCGTTGAGGATGCTCTAGAAGAAGGGGCGGACATCTACATCTTAGAGTTTTCCACAGGGGTGTTCCAAGGCAGTTCTTTCTACAGCTTTTTCCAAAGGGGCGGGTAAGGAGTCTCTAAAGTTTCTTATTACTGGGGGGCTAACTCGGAGCAGCTGCTTCAGGGTTCTATAACAACGCCCAAACAATACAGTGGTGACAAGTGGCGCCCACTTGTCAACCCACCTCCTTTTGTAAAAGACAAAAAGAGTGTCTTGGAAGGAGGCGGCTGATAGCCCCATATTTGGCTTCCAGGAGACCCCACCCAAAGGGTTGGAATATATCCCACCACCGAGGCCCCAAAATGGCTCGATTTTCGGCAAACCCGTTTCCCTAGGCACACTTTTTCACAAACCTTCATCTGATCTTTTGTGTAAAATAAAACACAACATTTCTAAAAGGTTGTGTATAACTTGGCGGCGATGAAGGAGTTGAGACTCCGACCGTTAGACTTGGAGATCCTGAAGGCCCTAGCGGGCGGACCGACTAAGATAAAGGTCCTTATCGAGAGGTTCGATTTAAGCCGTTGGACTCTCCGGAACCACCTCGAGAAGCTCCGACGCTATGGGCTAATCCACTGGGAGCCCTATAAACCCATCGCTCTCACCCCACGGGGCCGTCTGGAGCTAAGGAGGCGCCTCCCCTCTACCGGAGCGCCTAAAGAGAAGGAGCTCGCCTGGTCGCTGGAGGTTGTCAGCTACTACCTCTCCCTGGCCCAGGAATACCTGGAGGAGGTCCTTAAACGGCT
>QMSR01000148.1 GCA_003649695.1 Thermoplasmata archaeon | reverse complement strand
GTGGCCGATTCCATGCTGGGAACATTGGCTAAGTGGCTCAGAATTCTCGGCTATGACGTGCTTTATTTCAGGCAGATTAGGGACGAGGATCTGATCCTGACGGCGCGGAAGGAGGGGAGGATCCTCCTGACCAGGGACAAGGAGCTGGCCAGGAAGTTCGAGAACTCCCTGTACATACCCTATTTGAGCACGAAGGATCAGCTGAGGTTCGTCGTGAAGAGGTTCGGCCTCAACGCCGACGGCTTCCTCAGCAGGTGCGCCATCGACAACTCCCCCCTCGAGAGGGTCCCGAAGGAGGAGGTGGTGGGCAAGGTCCCGGAGGGGGTACTGGAGAGGGTGGACGAGTTCTGGAGGTGCCCCGTCTGCGGGAGGATTTATTGGCGCGGCACCCATGTGAGGGAGATGGAGAACTGGCTCAGGGAGCTGGGGCTGATATGAAGGTGGAGTTCGACGAAAGGGGGAGGAGGGCGGAGATACGCATAGAGGTCCCCGAGGACCTCCTCCACCTGAGCAGGATCCTCGATCCCGAGACCAGGGTAGAGGCGGAAACCTTCAGGTACGAGGAGAGGAGGGACGACGTTCAGCGCTCCGAGAGGCCCACGAGGAGAAGGATGAGGGTGGTCCTGAGGCCGCAAAGGGTGGAGTTCGACGAGTTTGGGAGGCTGAGGATCCTGGGGGTCATCGAGGAGGGCGAGCTCGCGGGGAAGCACCATTCCCTCTCCCTGGGCGTGGGATCCGAGCTGGCAATCGAGAAAGAACGATGGAGGAATTGGGAGCTGGAGGAGCTGCGCAGGGCGATGAGGCTAGCGGAGAGCCCGAGGATCCTCGCCCTCGTGGCCGACGACAGGGAGGTCCTCCTGGCCGCCATAACCTCCGACGGCGTCAAGATCCTGGACTCGGTGGAGAGGAAGGGGGACGAGGAGATCGGTGACCTGATGAAGAAGGCCATAACGGTCTTCGGGGAGGAGCTGGGCAGGGCCCCCTTCGTGATAGCGGGCGTCGACGCCTTCCACAGGCTCCTCCAGGAGGTGGCCGAGTCCAGGGGCCTGAGGCCGCTGAAGGTCGTCCAGGTCCACCACGGCGGGGCCAAGGGCGTCTACGAGCTTCTGGCCGGGGGAGGCGCCCCCATCTTCCGGGAGCTCAGGTTCGCCTACGAGCTACAGGCCATTGAGAGGCTCAGGGAGAGGATATACAAGGACCTCCCCCACGCCCTGGGCAGGGAGGAGGTCACCGCCTCCCTGATGACCTGCGCAGCGGAGGAGGTGATCATCCTGGACTCGATGCTCCACGAGGCCAGGGATCTCCTGGAAATGGCTGAGAGGTGCAGGGCGAGGGTGACCATCATAACCTCCGGCTCGGAAGCTGCCTTGGCGCTGAGGGCCCTCGGAGGGGTCGCCGCCATCCTCAGGTTTTAACCCTGGAAGTGCCCTATTCTACCGATGGCGGTCAAGGGCAAGATCTTGGTGGCCAAGCTGGGCCTGGACGGCCACGACAGGGGGGCCAAGGTCCTGGCCAGGGGCCTCATGGAGGAGGGGTTCCAGGTCATCTACACCGGGATCAGGAAGACCCCGGAGCAGGTCGCGGAGGCGGCCCTTCAGGAGGGGGTGTCCGCGGTCCTAGTGAGCATCCTCTCTGGCTCGCACATGTACCTGGTCCCCCGGCTGCTGGAGGAGCTCAGGAAGAGGGGGCTGGGGGACCTGCCCGTCCTTGTGGGGGGCATCATTCCCCCCGACGACGCCAGGAAGCTGAAGGAGATGGGCGTGCTGGAGGTCTTCGGCCCCGGGAGCTTCATCAAGGATACCGCTCAGTTCCTGCGGAGGATCCTCAATGCCTGAGTTCCGGTCCATCTCGGACGCCCTGAACAGGATAGAGGAGGGCGACTGGTCGGCCATCCGCGAGGCCCTGGCCTCGAGGCCGGGGGCGTGGAGGGTCGCCCTAGCGGGCCCTCCCGGCGTGGGGAAGAGCACCATCATAGACTCCGTGGGGTCCTACCTGGTCCGGGGGGGCCATAGCGTGGCCGTGCTCGCCATAGACCCCTCGAGCCCCCGCTCCGGCGGGGCTCTACTCGGGGACAGGATCAGGATGAGGAGGCTCGAGAGGGAGGGGCAGTTCATCAGGAGCATGACCTCCCCGGGGAGCAGGCCCAGGCTCTGGATCCTGGCTTACGCGGCCATCAAGCTTTTGGCCTCCTCCGGCTTCGACTACGTCTTCGTCGAGTCCATTGGCGGGGGGCAGCTGGACTTCGAGCTGGCTTACTTCTCGGACACCTTCGTCTACGTCACCGTCCCGGGCCTCGGGGACGAGATCCAGGTGATGAAGGCAGGAGCGGCCGAGCTGGCGGACATAATCGTCGTGAACAAGAGGGACGTCGCGTACACCGGCGCTCTGGCGGAGCTCTACCGCAGGTACGTGCAGGAGAGGAACGGCTGGCTCCCCAGGGTGCTGGAGTTCACGAGCTTCTGCCCCTCAGACGTTGAGGCCCTCACCGAGGCCATAGGGGAGCACAGGAGGCACGTGGAAGAGCACCCGAAGGCGGCGGAGGATCGGAGGCTCACTGCCATAGAGCTGCTCGCCCTGGGGGTGGCCGGGCAGGGTCTGGACAGGTGGAAGTACACCGCATTAGAGGGGGACACGAAGGGTCTCTCGGACCTGGAGCTCCTGGACGACGCCCTCTCGTCAATAGGAATTAAACGACCCTGGGAATAGGGTTCCGATGGCGAGGGTGGATCACATCGGGATTGCCGTCAGGAACGGGGAGGAGGCGGTCCGCCTCTACCAGCTCCTGGGCTTCAGGCTCACGGGAAAGGAGTACGTGGAGGACCAGGAGCTTTGGGCGTACTTCCTGGAGGGTGATGACGGAAGCAGGATCGAGCTCCTGGAGCCCACGGGCGGCGTCATAGCTAAATTCATCGAGAAGAGGGGAGAGGGAATACACCATATCGCCGTGGAGGTCGATGATGTGAGAGTGCTATCTAAGAAGCTAAAGGAAGTTGGATTCAGACTCATTTACGAAGAGCCCAAAAAAGGTGCAAGAAGTACACTTGTAAACTTCATACATCCTAAAACTAGTTACGGCGTTTTAATTGAATTGATTCAAAAATGACAATTTTTAGAGATTAATTTTTTATTGTAAAAGGATAATTATTACTATAAGATTATGAAGAAATTGAAAAAAATATGGCGGCAGATCCCTAAAAAAGATAAAGATAAATGTATATATATTGATACAAATATAATTCTAAATTATATTTTAAGTGGAAATGATGGAAAAATTTTAGCTAATAATTTAGGAGTGGATATTAAAATTTATAAAGATCAAATTAATTCAATTTTAAAATGGATTGAATTCATAAAAGATGAAAATAT
>QMSR01000147.1 GCA_003649695.1 Thermoplasmata archaeon | reverse complement strand
GCCCCAGCCGGTGTTGCCCTGAACCGTCAGGTTCTGCAGCGTGTTCTCTGTAGAGTCGTTGAGGACGACGCCCCCGTTGCCGTTTTGGCTATATTCATCACCGGTCACCGAATTGCCGTTGGAGTCGAAGATGAACAACCCCAGACCGGAGCTTGTGACCATGTTGCCTTTGAGGATGTTGTTGGTGGAGTTCTGGAGGAAGATGCCGATCCCATCAGCGGCGACGTCGATGGTATTGTTCTCGATCGTGCAGCCAGAGGCGTCGATCAAACGGATTCCCTCATCGGAGCCGGTGATGGTCATGCCCTTGACAGTGCAGTTCTCAGCGTTCTTGATGAGGACACCGATGTCGCCACCATCGACGTTGAAGCCCTCCACGGTGACGCCGGAGATCCGCTTTGAGGTATAGGTGCTGGTGTCCGGGTCGAACTCCCAGGCGGCGCCGATGAGGAACACCACCTCGCTGCCGGAAACGGTCACGTCGCCTTCGGCGCGGACGGTGATGTCATCTTTCTGGATCTGGATCGGTTTGGTGGCGGTGATGTTACCAGCGACGACAATCGTGTCACCGGGCTGGGCCTTGCCCAGAGCTTCCATGAGCTCGGAATAGGATGTGGCGGTATATGTAGTCGCGTTGGCCAGCCCCACCAGGGCGAAGACGAGAAATACCGTCAACGCCCAAACTTTGCCTCTCATCATGGAACCTCCTCTCATATGTTCCTAACCTCCTTCTCTCCCGGAGCCACGTCTTATTCGGTGCCCACCTCTTCCTTCTTGGGGGCGAAGAGCTCCTTGAAGTTGTAGCTCGCCGAAAGCACCAAGGATTCGCCGGGCTCATCCTGCAGGATGTAGGCCGCGTCTATCTCGAGATCCGCGATGGAAAGCCCGGCTCCCAGGGAGAAGTAGGCCTTGGAGAAGTCCGCCTCCGGGACCACCGCACCGGCCCGCAGCTGGAGCATCTCTATAAGCTGCGCCGAGAGGCCGAACTTGAGCGCCGAGAACCCGCCGTCCACCATCTCGGCGTCCGCCGCGAGCTTCACCGCGCCATCGAGGAAGCTCCCCGCGGCGCCGAACCGGTAGACCGGCGCGATGGTGTCACCGCCGATCTGCGTGGCGAGGTCCAGGGCCGCGACGCCAATGGCGAACGTGTCACCGATGGGCATGAGAAGGCCAATGTCGAAGCCGAAGGCGCTCTCGGTGCTCTCGGCGATCGTCTCCATGTAGTACTTAGCGTTGATGCCGACGTCGATCGCCATCTCCTCCCCCAAGGAGAAGGATGCGGCTACCGTGCCCAGGAACATGCTGGCCGAATAGAGCTCACCGGCCGTGGCGCTGGCCCAAGCAAGCCCTACACCGTACCCCTGGAAGCTCGTGCCCAACGAGGCGAACTGATATCCCACGCCCTCGAAGCCCTCGCTGGCGAAGAGGCTGGTGGTGGCCCCGCCTACCCACAACCCCTGGATGTGGGCGAGACCGGCCGGATTCCAAAGGGCCCCGGTGGCGTCATCGGCGATGGCCGTGAAAGCACCACCCATCCCCAGGGCCTTCGCCCCGTGGCCGCCCTGGAAGACGATGGTCCCCTCACCCCCCAGGACAGCCAAGGCGAAAAGCCCCATAACCGCTGCTGCTAAGATGATCCTTTTCATTTTCTTCTCCTACCTCCTTCTGCACTATTTTCCAGGGGCCGGGGCTCAGCAGCCCCGGCCCCTTTATCCCTTACCTCTACCTCTTGATGTAGACGAACCCCCGCTTCACGAACGGAGCGGAGAGGTGGCTGTCCTCCACCACCGCTACGAAGATGTAGGCGCCGCTTCTGAGCTGTGCGCCCGAGGAATCGGTGCCGTTCCAGGTGACCGACGTGGTGTCAGTGCCAGAGACCTCCGCCACCTGGCGGCCCAGGAGGTCGTAGATCGTCACCGTGAGCTTCTCCGCCTTGGCCCCGCTGGGCTGGGCCACGATCTCGAAGGTGACGTTGGTGGAGAAGGGGTTCGGGCTCACCGCGATGTCGTTCACGCTCTGCAGCGCCGCCGGGGTGACCTCGGCCGTGTCGGTGACCGTCTTCCCGCCGGGGAAGGGCTCGGTGTAGGTCACGGTCAAGGTACCGGAGACGTCCTCGGGCAGGGTGTAGGAGACCTGGAACTTGTTGGTGGTGCCGGCCTTGGCCGGGATGCTGCTCCAGGAATTGAGGGTCGTCCCGTCGATGGTGAGGACGAGGACGTCCGCTCCGGAGATCTCGGGCTGACCGGCGTAGTTGTCGTCGGTTACCGTGATGGTCACCGTGTCGCCAGCGGTGTAGGTGTCCCTATTGAACTCCACCTTCACCACCCGGGTGGGCGGGGTCACGCCCGCAGCACCACCCTCGGAGACCTTGATGGAGATGATGGCTACGTCGGAGTGGTTGGAGGGATCCTGGTAGAAGGCCATGATGGTGTCACCCGGGGAAGCACCCAGGTTCCCATCGCCGGGGTGCCGCTCATCCGTCACCAGTACACAGGTGGTGGAGCGGAAGACACCGGTGTTGACACCGGTCTCCTTGAGGGAGAGGGCCTCCCAGTTCCCGTTCTGGGCATCCCACATGAAGATCTTTACCGTCTCGGGGATGACGTTGATGGAGACATCGTCGGTGCCCCGGATCGCCTGTTGCGGCCCACCCAGATAAGGATCCACGTAGGCAGAATCCGCTCTGTCCTCCACCGCACCGGCGGGGGTCATGATGTCGGAATCCCCGGGGTGGGGAGGCGGCGTCAGGCCCGCGCTCCTCCACCAGATGGGCGCCGAGTCCTCTCCGGCATCGGGGCTCAGCGTGGTGGGATCGGGGAGACCAGTGGCCCCGTCATAACGCGGAGCATGGGTGCGCCCCAGATCATCGGCAGAGGACGCGTCCTTGTTCCAACCCGCGGCGATCATCTCCGCCAGTAGCGCGTTCTCGTTCTGATCGGGATCTGTGACCTCAAGGTACAGGTTCCCGGAGGGCGGGATCTCATCCACCGGCTGGTACTTGCCGTTGAGGAACCGCATCTGGTGCTGGGAACCATCGAAGACCTGGGTGTCGTAGACCTTCACCTGGGCGAAGGAGACGTCCCAGGGCTGGTTCCTGGGCGAAGCATCGTTGATCGCCGGCGGGAAGCTGTGCAGTGCATCGTTGGCATTTGCATCCCCTAGGGCGTTCATATCACCGAAGTCGTAATCCACCGAGTTGTAGCGCACGTATATCGTGTCCTCGTTGAAGGCCTGGAACTTCCAGTCATCGATCACCAGTTGCTCCCCACCGATGGCATCCCACACAGGCTGCAATGGCATCCCCGCCGTGGAGGCGAAGATACCGGAGTCGTTGGAGACCTCGTCTATGGCGATGTACTCGGAGTCATCCTCCCCATGGATATCGCAGATGTT
>QMSR01000146.1 GCA_003649695.1 Thermoplasmata archaeon | reverse complement strand
CTCGTCGGGTCCCCGATCGTGGTGGGCGTCGACCCCGGGCCCAAGCCGGGGATCGCCGTCGTCTCCGGCGGGCAGCTCCTGGAGTCCATGGAAGCCCCCTCGGTGGAGAGGGCAATAGCCGAGATCCTGGGAATCCTCGGAGACTACGGGTCCGAGACCGTGGTGAGGGTGGGGGACGGAGACGAGCCGAACAGGAACCCGTTGGTCAACGGCCTCCTTTCCCGCGGGGTTAGGGTGGAGCTCGTGAGCGAGCGGGTGACCAAGGGGTGCAGAAGCAACGAGGAGGCCGCCGAGGCCATCGCTAGGAGCAGGGGGGTCCCGGTGAGGGGAAGGCTCGAGACCAGGGTGACGCCGGGCCTCATCAGGGAGATCCAGCGCAGGAGCAGGATAGAGTCCGGTGGCCGGGTGACCATCGACCGCGACCTGGCGGTTGAGGTCCTCAAGGGGAGGCTCACGCTCAGGGAGGCCATAGAGAAGGTCGAGGGGCGTTGAAGATAGCCCTGACAGGCACCCCCGGCACCGGAAAGAGCACCATTTCGAGGATCCTCGAGAAGAGGGGCTTTAGGGTGCACAGGCTGGACGAGGTCGCCAGGGAGAGGGCCTGGATCCTGGGCGTGGACGAGGAGAGGGGCAGCCTGATCGTGGACCTGGAGAGGCTGGGGGAGTACGTGCGGGAGAACGAGGGAATCTTCGTCGCCCACTACTCCCACCTGCTCCCCGTGGACCTGGTCATCGTCCTGAGGACCCATCCGGAGGTCCTGAGGCGCAGACTCGAGGCCAGGGGCTTCGACGAGGCGAAGATCAGGGAGAACGTCGAGGCCGAGGCCATGTCCCTCATAACGTCCGAGGCAATAGAGCTCCACGGGAGGGAGAGGGTGCAAGAGGTGGACACGACGAACCTTGATCCGGCAACGGCCGCCGACGAGGTGGTCGCCATCATAAAGGGCAGGAGACCCGGGGCATGGGTGGACTGGACGGAGGTGATCCTGGGGTGGTACTGAAGGAGCTCCAGGACAGGGCGGCCCGCCCGGTGGCCCTCAGGCTCAGGAACGTGAACCCCGCCCTGATCACCGCCTCCTCACTCTCGGCCGCGGGGGGCGCCGGAATATCCATCCTCTTCGGCCACTTCGGGTACGCTGCCCTCCTCCTCTTCGCCTGCATAGGCCTTGACGCCCTAGACGGGGCCGTCGCCAGGGTCTCGGGTAGGAGCTCCAGGCTCGGGGACCTCTTGGACCACGTCTCGGACAGGTACGCGGACATGTGGGTCCTCTCCGCCATCGCGCTCTCGGGGGAGGTGCGCCTCTGGGTCTCCCTGCTCGCCATAACGGGGGTCGCGATAACCAGCTACCTGGGCGTCCAGGGGCAGGCCCTTGGGGCGGGGAGGGTCTACACGGGCCCCATGGCCAGGGCCTTCCGCTACCTCTACCTCTCGGTCCTGAGCGCCCTGAGGCACGCGTACGGGAGTGCGAGGATCCTAGACCTGGGAATCCTCGCCTTCGGCCTCATGGCCCACGCGACCGCCGCCCAGAGGTTCGCGATCCTCTACCGGAGGCTGAGGAACGCTTGATCCTGTAGTACTGCAGGGGGTGCTTCACCCTGTCGCAGAGGGGGTCCCCCTTCGGGCAGAGACCGTAGGCCAGCATGGTGGCGCACTTCGGCACCGCGTACTCCTTGGCCGAGATCTTGCCCGTTATGTGCTCTATCTGATACCTCGCGACCCTCTCGTTGAAGTCGGGCGCGCTCCTCATGAGCTCCAGGATCTGCTCGTTCTCCATGCCCAGGGCGTGGAGGAAGGTGACGATCGCAAACCTCCCGCTGTGGGGGACGTTCTTCCCCGCCCTGAGGTCGTTCAGGAGTGACTTCATGCACGGGGGGAAGGCGTCGAAGTCTATCCTCCCCATGGGGGTCCTGAACCTCCTCCTCGCCTCCTCCCTGATCGCCATCAGCTCGCTCACCAGGTCGGGGAAGAGGCCGGATATGTCAGGGCCCTCGCCCCGCGCGAGGGACTCGATCCGGAGCATGACCGAGACCTCCAGGAGCCTCACGAACCTTCCCCTGTCCAGGACCACCCTCCCGGACCTAAGCTCCTGGTTGACCAGGTACCAGGAAGGGTCCTGGAGGTACCTGCTGAGCATCAGGTACCTGGGAACCGGGACCAGGTAACCGGTTCCGTCCCTCTCCACCGGGAGCCCAAGCCTCTCGGCCACGCTCAGCAGGACCTGGTACGGCTCCAGCTCCAGCATCCTGGAGTACTTCTTGCTCTCCCTCACGGAGAACCTCCTGATCAGGAACTCGTCCGAAAGCGATCCTAGGATCCTCACGGCCACGTGGAAGCCCTCGTGGAGGAACCTATCCTCCATGGGCATCGGAGGGGCGGGTAGGCCGAAGGACCTCCTCAGGATCCACTCCGCCGCGGCCGAGGCCAGGGGGAAGTCCGCCGAGTCCAGGAAATCGCCCCAGTCGCGGAAGCCCAAGCTGACAGGAAAGGCGTCGTCAAGGAATGGATACTTCCTCACGGTGTCGCTCAGCATTTCAGCAGCTCCGAGAGCCTAACGGGCCCTTTTGGGGTCATGATGTGCAGGTCCCCCTTGTCCTCCACGGGGAGGGCGAGGAATCGCCTCCCATCCTTCATGGGTATGAGGAATAGGGACTCCCTCCTCTCCCCATCGTAGAGGACCAGCTTCACCTTGTTCTCGGACCTCTTCCCCGTCTTGGGGTCCAGGTACTCGTACATGACGAACGTGCCCTTCTTCACGAGGTTCCTCACCTCGACCTTCCCCTTCTTGCTGACCGTGAGCACCTCCTCCGGGTACTCCATGTCAGCTTACCAAGTCCAGAAAGGTTTAAGTTTTCCCCTCTGGAATCATATCGGATTAAGATGGGGGCTGTGAGGAGGGCCTTAGTAAGGTACTCCTACGAGGACGTGCTGGGGATGCTGGACCCCCTCGTGGCCAAGTGGTTCCGCAGTCGGTTCTCGGACCTCACGGAGCCCCAGGCCTATGCCATTCCCCTCATCGCCGAGGGAAAGAACGTCCTCGTCAGCTCCCCCACGGGCACGGGGAAGACCCTCACGGCGTTCCTGTGGATCATCAGCGAGCTCGTCTCCATGGGGCGGAGGGGGGAGCTGGAGGACAGGATCTACGCGGTCTACGTCTCCCCCCTCAGGGCCCTCGCCAACGACATCAGGAGGAACCTCCTCCAGCCCCTGGAGGAGATGAAGGCCCTGGACCCGGACATGCCCGAGGTCAGGGTGGCCGTGAGGACGGGGGACACGCCCCAGAGCGAGAGGGCGAAGATGCTCAGGAGGCCCCCGCACATCTTCATAACGACCCCGGAGTCCCTCTCCCTGGCCCTCTCGGCCCCCAAGTTCAGGATGGCCTTCCGCGGGGTCCGCTGGGTCAT
>QMSR01000145.1 GCA_003649695.1 Thermoplasmata archaeon | reverse complement strand
ATTCTGAAACCTTTAATCTTTACAAAGGTCAAAATGCCTGTGATGAGATTAGCTGTGATGTCAGAGGGGTTGCCAGTTCAATGGCTGAAGATGTCGGGTGTAAAGATTGTCATACCCAGGTCGAAGAGAGTGAAGAGATGACAGATGATATACTCAAACAGGCTTGCATCAACTGCCACGATGACGATCCTGCCTACGGCAAAATGGTTGATGAGTGGCGTAAAGATGTTGAATCTCTGGACATTCAAAACCTCAAAAAACAGCTCCGCCAAGTCCAGAAATCAGTGCTCCTGGCAATTCGCAATGGTGACTACACTTATGATGCCCAGGATCTAATCAATAATGCTGACAAAAACCTTAAACAGCTCCTCAAAGGAAATCCGATCCATAATCTTGAATTCTCCAAGGATCTGGCAAGCAAAGTTAAAACCTTAACCGAGAAGGCGCACAAACAGTTACAACGCAACCGTACGATCAAAACTTTGAGTGACAGGTCGTACAAATATTGATGCTGTTGATTTAATAAAATAGCCGAAAATTGCAAGAAGCAAAAAAAAGGAGGATGTGACACAATGTCACATCCTCCTTTTTTTTGCTTCCAGAAGGTGATAACTCTTGAACAAAACCTCATTTTCAAAATTTTAATTGCTTAAAAAAATTAAAACAGATAACCTTGGATAAAACAGATAACCTTGGAGACAGTGAGAGACAAAGGAAAGTTGATGACTGAAGATAAAAAAAGACCATTATTAAGCGGAATTATGGCTGGATACCTGGTTCTGCTGGCCCACCTGTTGCTCATTGTCATCCTGGCAACAGCCGTGGTTTTCATTCAGACCCTGGCCGAATATATTGAGTATGTACTGGCCGGCGGCCTCTTACTCATTATCGGATCGGCTGTCTTTTTCTATCAACTGTTAAAGAAAAATGGAAAACAAATCATCAACACACTGCAAAATCCGTCATTCCAAGGTCAGAATATAGAGATCAGCTTGCTCGGAGGTTTAGCATCCGTCTCTATCAATAACCCAAACAAGAACTCACAACTGGTTCTTGATGACCAAACTACAACTATTCAGGCCCTACCGGAAACCCCGTCAATCTCACCCCAAAATGAACTTTTACGTCTGGCTAACCTCTATGATCGCAACCTCATTACCGAAGCTGAATTCAAACAACTAAAAAAAGAGATCTTAACCCCTCCCAAAGATTAACCATAATGAAGGTATCAAGAATAGTTACCAAAATGAAAACTTTATCTCTACATGCCAAGCTATCCTGACCCCTTTATTTCTTTACTGGCAATGGAGAACCGCAAGTTTTAGTAAAATAGGGCTCCAGCTCAAACTCCGGGCTACGCTCATCGATATGACAAGTCAGACACATCTTTCCGCCTGCCAAATCCTTAACCATTTTCTCGCCACCCTTTGCCGCAACATGCAAACGGCCGGGGCCATGACACGATTCGCATTGAACGTTAGCATAATTACCAACCTGACGGATATCTGTGAACCCTCCCAGCTGTTCATAGCCTAAAGTATGGCAGCCAATACACTCCGCATCAAAATGCTTCTCCTGTTTAACCAAAGACTGATAAGCCTTGGCATGTGAGGTTTTCAACCAACGTTTATAACGCTGAGGATGACACTCCGCGCAGGTTTTAGCATAAACATAGCTATCCCCAGGTTTTATGGCGGGCCTACCACTGTTCACAATGGACATTGATTTAGTTGCTTTAACCTGTTGCAAACGACTCAATTTGGCCTCAACCTTCTTAACCATGGAACCAATTACAGGATGGTCAGGCATGGCAATTTTAAGTGGAAAAAAATGATTCAAAAGAAATATATTTTCGCCAACCGTTTTCCCTTTGTAACGAAGTGCTGCCGGTAGAGCCTCAACTCCAGCCGGGCCGAGAAAACTGACATCCAGACGCCCAACACTTTTGCCGCCGCGTTCAACGTGAACTATATAGGTATCCTGCACTAAAATCGGCAGGGATATGCGACTCCTCTTACTACTACCGATAATCAGATCAATCGGCATGCCACGCTGGGCAATGCGCCGGCAATAACGGTTATTCAAATTAGTCAGAAGGACAACATACTCAGCCCCCTCTTTTTTGAGACGAGCTGAAATCTCCTCCGCTTTCTCCATGGGACTTGCAACTTTAAATTTATTGCCACCTGGAATCTTATCGATTTTAAGTTTATTACCACACAAACCCAAAATACCAACCTTAACCCCATTAACAGTCTTGATTATCGAGGGCGTAAAGATATTTTTATTATGTTTATCAAGAATATTACCGGAAAGAAAAGTAAATTTGGCTTTTCTCTCTTTTTTGCGCAAATAGTCGACCCCGAGAGAGAGATCGTAAGCCCCGATATTTACCGCATCACAACCCATCTTACTAAAAGATGAAATAATTAAATCGGCCAACAACTTACCAGCAATAACTTTTTCCGGTTTTAAGGCTTCACGCCGAAACAGTAGATTACCACCATTCAAAACCAGATAGGGAGTTCCCTTTTTAGCTAACTCATCAAGAAAAGTTGCACGCTTGGCTAGACCGCCACGCGGATTTTTATGTCAACCACAAGGAGTTATAGCACCACGTTCATCCGATGAGTAAACAATCGAAAAAGATTTTCCTGAGGTGGCGGAAAAAGCCGCAGAGGTCACCCATACAGCAAAAAAAACGTAAACCAGAACAACTGATATGATGGTTCTTTGTTTCATCAAATATTCTCCCTAACCCAGCATAGCCAAAAGCAAAAATATAAAAAGCTGTCAAAAAAAAATGAAATGCTATATTTTCTCCGTCACCATACAGCCCCAGCACCATACAGCTTCAAAACTTGGTTGTCAAGCGATAAACACTTATAAACTCTTTTATTTCAACACCTTATGAAGCAGAACATCCCTAAAGTTGAAATCATCAATGATCTCCTGACTGAAAACTGGCAACTACGCTGGCAAGTCCTCAAGATATTTGACCAAGTTAGATCAGAGTTTTATAACCACGCCCATATTTCCAGAGAACAAAAAGAAATTTCACAACTGGGGAAAAAACTTTGCAACTGCCTTAATGGGCCCCATGACCACAACCTTCACCTGATCCTTACAGCTGCCTACTTTCTTGGAGGTAATCATCTCCTTTTTCTGATTTTTCAGCACTTGGGGATTGACGACAGTGATGATTTCTATCCCGGTCTATCAAAAATCAAACAAACCCTTACAAACAAACCGGGCAGTGTTACATTTTTCGACTATTTTCGCACCCTCTTAAACTCGAGCAAAGCCGTAGAAAGAACGACTGCCATTGCATCCACAATTGCTATCAGACTTTTTTCGCCGCTAAAAACCTTCCATCTGCTGACAACTATTCCTCATCCTGAAGCTCGCACGGCGGCGTTTGAT
>QMSR01000144.1 GCA_003649695.1 Thermoplasmata archaeon | reverse complement strand
GAATCCCAGCGGTGGCGGTGGTCTGGTCGTTCGCCTGGGTGAAATTGGCGCTCAATCCTCCGCCCACATACGGGTCAAACATCCCGCGCCCCAGCGGATGATACTCAAGATTTGTCTGCACGGGGATATATGTGGTGGTCACCCCGCCGTCGTCATACTGCGACCAGCCGGCAGAAAGTTCCCCGGTGAATTTTTGGGAAATTCTGTATTTTGCCGAGACCTCAAACAAAAGCGCCGAACTGACATCCCCCGGCGGGTCAAACACCGAAACGCTGGCGTTGACCGAAAGTTTTGACTTTTTGCCCCTTTTAGTCTTGGCATACGCCCCGGAAAAAAGCACCGCCACCGCCAGCAACAGACACAGATATCTGCCTCTCATATTCCCTCCTCAAAATGTTGTTCACAAAAAATTACTCAATCTGCGGCGGGATTACAATCAAAATCTGGCGCCGGGATTATCATTTTGCCACGGATTTTACGAAAATCTCCTCAAACAGAAACTGTCCCACAGCCACAGTGGGCACGGCGACAGCAACCCCAAGGACACCAAATAGTTGCCCCATCGCCATAATTGAGACTATGGTCACTATCGGGTGGAGTTTCACCTGATGGCGCATAACAAGCGGGGTGAGGAAATAACTCTCCAAGGTCTGGCTTGCGGCATAAAGGACCAGCACCCAGACACCTTTTATCGGCGATTCTGCGAGGGCAAAAAGCAACGGTCCCACAGTTGATGCGGGCGGACCGACATACGGCACAAAGCACAGCGCCCCCGCCAGAATCCCGAAAAAAAGCGAATACGGCACACCGATTATGGTCAGCCCCACAGAATACATAAAGGCAATCACAGTCATAGAGAAAAGTTGCCCCATAAGCCACGCCCGAAGTTTTTTGATTATATTGACATACACCCACGAAACCCTTTCCCGTTTGGCGGGCGGGAAAAATTTTGCAATCGGCGTGGGGTCGTCAATTCTGGAGAGGGAAAAGTAAATTGCAACCACAATCAGGACAAGTGCCTGCATCGCCACATATACGCCCTTGCCCACAGCGGCAAAAATTCCCCGGGACAAAAACGCCCCGCCCTTGCTAACCGCATTCCGGATTAACTCGTCAACCTCCACATACATATCGCTGCCGATTTTGGAGAGGAAGGAGTTTATCATCTCCTGAAGTTTAACTGCGAGGGCGGGAAGTTGCTCAAGCGCCCGCTGCCCCTGTGATATCACCACAGGCACAAGGGTTACCACGAACAAAACGACAACAGATAATAACAAGACCAGCGAGATTGCCAGCGCAACTCCACGGGGGATTTTTAGTTTTTCGGCAAAAAAATTCACGAAAAAACTCAAAAATATTGAAATCAAAAGCGCCAAAAATACCAGAAATAGCAAATTTATGACTTTTATGAGGGCATAAACCCCCAACGCAGTGGCAAGAACCACCAGAGTTATAAGGAAAGTTCTTTTTAGATCTCCAGAAATAGCGCTCATAGTTATTCCAATCCCTCAATATAGGCACGCTCAATAAGTTCGCCGGCGCTGATAATATATGCGCTCGGGCATCCCACCAGATCGCAGAAGGCGATGCCATCGGACACCGTGAATTTCGGCTCTACCGACAGAACCCGAAGTTCCCCGCCGGTGCACTCATCGCAGGGTTTTAGGACGGGAATCGCCGTGCCGCATTCGGGGCAGAAAACCTCAAGTTTTTCGCCGTCGGCGGGCTTTGTGCCGATATAGACCACGGTCTTATCCCCGAAAATCGGCGAGAGAACCATAAAACCCTCCTCGCCGTTGGGGCGGCGAATTTTGAGTTTTATCCCGCCGAAGCCGTTGAAATTTACATAATCGTCAATCAAATTGTGCCCGTTGGGGCAATATGCTTCCGTTGCAACCACGCACTTTTGTTTCTGCTCTTCCTTTGTTCTGCGATACTCCCTCGGGTCGGGGATTATCATAAATCCCCGCCGGTCAAACTGATATCCCATCGTGCCTCTCCTGTTTTTCCGTGCAAAACTTAAACAAAACCCATCAATTTCTCCCGTGCACCCCCTCAAAAAATAAATTCCCGCTCACCAGATTATCACCGACTCACCTTGCCGAATGCACCGCATCAACAAATTCCCCGAGAAGTGCCAGATTTTGTTCGCCCTCAAAGAAATTTCCCACAACCACGGCATCAGCCCAGCGGGCACGCTCTGCCGCCTGCTGAGGACTTCTGATTCCCCCGCCGACAATTAAAAACAAATCCGTCCCCTCGGCAACAGATTTGACCATCTCCACCGGAACGGGATTGACGGCGCCGCTTCCCGCCTCCAAAAACACCGCACGCATCCCCATAAACCCCGCCGCAAGTGCGTGCGCAACCGCAATATCCGGCTTGGTTCGGGGAATCGGCAGCGAGTTTGAGAAAAACTCCACCGAGGTCATCCCGCCCGACTCTATCAGAAGATACGCCGTGGGTATCACCGCAAGGTTTGACCGCCTCACTTTGTGCGCCGCCAGAACCTGTTCTTCCACCAGCCACCGGGGATTTCTGGACGACAGGAACACCAAAAATAGGATGGCATCGGCGTTTGAGGCTACCTGTCCGCCTCCGCCGGGAAAAATCACCACAGGGAGAGAACTTGCCCGCCTGATGCGGGATATGACCTCATCCACCGGATGCTCCACCAAAAGACTTGAGCCCACAAGAATCAAATCCACGCCGGCAGACTGCGCCGCACAAGCCACCTTCTCCGGGTCATCAACCCTGTCGGGGTCAACCAAAAGCCAGAACTGGGGAGAGCCCCGCTCCCACCTGAACTCCGACGACAACCTCGCAATTGTATTTCGGGCATCCTCGCTCATTTGAGATACTTTTTCAGACCATATCGCTCAATTTTGCGGTATAGCGTGGACAGGTCAATTCCCAATTTTTTCGCCGCCTCGGATTTGTTGCCGCCGCACTGGAGTATCGCCCAGAGGATATATGCCTTCTCAATCTCATCAAGGGGCAGGACCCCGCCGAGGACCTGTTCCCCGGCGACCTTTTCGGGAACCGCCGCAGTCTGCGGGGCGTTTCTTATATAGTCCGGCAGATGCTCCGGCAGAATAACATCGCCGTCGCACATAATCATCGCCCGCTCAAGGACATTTTCCAGTTCACGGACATTGCCCTCCCACTGTGCACTCTGAAGCAGTTGCATCGCCTCCTTTGACAGTTTCGGCGCCGGGCAGTTCATCCTGTCCGCAATGACCTGAACATAGTGCTCTGCGATGGGGATGATATCCTCCGGGCGTTCCCGCAGCGGCGGAATGTGGATGTGAATCACATTGAGGCGGTAGAACAAATCCCGGCGGAATTTGCCCTCGTCAACCATCCGGGCGAGGTCCTTGTTCGTTGCGGCGATAAGGCGGACATCAACCTCAACTGGCTTTGTTGCACCGCGAGGGAT
>QMSR01000143.1 GCA_003649695.1 Thermoplasmata archaeon | reverse complement strand
GTCTGTCAAGATAAATGATACATAATAGTATCCCTTCTCATCCAATGTACCGGATTGTCCTGTTGTAAATGTCCTACTCCAATTACCCACAGCACTTGGATTGGAGTTATCTTGTGACAGGTCAAGGATTAAATATGAACTGCTTCCAGGGAAAGTTATGTTAACGCTTACATTGCCCACATCCTTGTTATCTTCAACATATACCGTGATCTTGACAGGATTGCCATATTGCGCATCATTAACCCACATTTTGTCATAATAAGGCGGTTCAAGGTCATAATAATATATATAATCCTGCAATGTTGCAGGGATGTTAACATAATTCTGGATCTCTGAAGAGTAATATCTTGTAATGACCCTGAAATCATAAGATGCTCCTGTATCAGAAGGTGCAGGAGCATTGCAAGTGAGCGTAGTGAATTCTCCGATAGGGGTGATGTTCTGTATGTTCAGGCACTCGTTGTCACCCACATAAGCCAGATAAGTCATATTATCTGTTATGTATTCTCCGCCAAGAGTAAGATTGGTTGTGAAAGTGATGGTGTCTGTCTCGTTCACACTGGTAGGGAAGACATCATACAACTCAGAGATGAACTTGTATGACCGGAAATTTATCGGCACAATCTTCACACTTGAAGCATTGTTCACATCAACAACAGTTATATCACCCTTGAAATTAGCGTTCAGATCTGGGACTTTGTAAAACAATGAAATCGGCCTTGAAACTGTTTTAGGCAGGGTGAAAGTTGTAGCATTCGAAATTATCATCCCATAGCCAGTCTCATTATGCTGCGGGTCGACATAAGCAGGGTTATCGAAATCAGTTATATTCCCGCTCAGGAATGCCATGAAGTTCAATGGCACGTTAGCATTGCTTGTTATTACAAGATCATTATAAGTTATGTTCAATAATGCTACTCCACCTTCGCTTATAAAAGTCTTGCTCAAGTTCCATGCCTTGCTCACCCTTACATTTGGAGTGATTATTTTGGTATAATCATCAATATTTGTTGCGTCCGTGAATGATAAGTTGAATTGCCTGCCTGTGCTTCCAGGCACTGCACCTCTTGTCACATTCATGTCAAGGTAGATTGTTGTAGTTGAGTTGATCGGCATGTTTGTAAGATAGACCTGGTTACTAAAAGTGCTGAGATTATTGTTTGTCGAAACTTTTGCAATGATGTCTTGCGGCTCGCCGTTACATTTTATCCTTATATCTCCAGGCTCGTTTCCAAGCGCAATGACATCAAACGAGACTAAATTATGCGCGTCATGATTGATATCATAATTGCTGCTCAGACCAGTTATAGTGTAATAATGGTTAGGGTCTACAGTTACATCCCCTGTTGCTGAATCATTGCCTTGGTTGGGCGCATCCCAGATAAGTTTGTATGTGATGTTATAATCCCCAGCAAGCGTGCCTTCCGGGACTTGTATTGTCATATTGAACTTAGTCTGTCCCACGTTCAAAAGCTCATAATAGACAGAACTGTCTATCGCAACCCAACCTGGAGGCAATTGCTGTATAGTTATATTGACGCCATAAGCAAAAACAAGCCCCACATTAGTCACAGTGATTGGGACTTCTATTAATGTTGAATTGACAAATGTAACATCAGCTGTGGAAACATTTCCTGCAAAGATATCAACATCCGTCTCTCCTATGACATAGAATTCCATTGATTGCTGGGTAACATGCCCGGAATCATCTTTTGTATAAACAAGGAAACTATAATTTCCTTCCAATGATGCCTGCGTGTATTCATATTCAAGGTTTACAAGAGTAGCGCCTGCGCCGAGCCTGGTATCCAGGGTTTCATTTTCTAAAGCAGTGAGATGATGGATTGTTCCGTTAGGCATCGTCACGTTAAAGTAAGAGTTCTCATAATCTACCCCCAGATCATCCCTTATCTGGGCAATAAGTGTCACAGGCTTGCCTAATGCGATCTTGTTATAATTGAAACCTCCCACAACCGTCTTCTGCTGGTTGATAGTAGGTGGATAATCCACTGTGAGATAAGCAACATAACTGCTGTTCGAGAATGGCGCACTATTCGGTGTAGTGACAGCAACCAATACCTGGATCATTTTCATGTCTCCTGTCAACACAGGCACCACATACACAGGCAGGTCAAGCGTTGAGTTAATAGGGAGATGATAATTGAAGGCGTTCCTGTCATCGCTTGGGTCTTCTACACACCCGGTTGAAGTACCTGTACAGTTTGTGTTCGCGTCAAACCTTTGTATGAAGAAATCCATGTCAAGGTTTCCGGGGTTGAATATCGTCACATTGCCTACATTTCCATCATAATCCAGTGGGAAATCTCCCAAATATTGATATGTTGGGGTAACAAACTCCCACAAACCTTCTGGCTTTACGAAAACAGTGAAATTCACTATTGTGGTAGGGGTGTTAGAACTCTCTATAGTGAACTGTCCAGAATAATTCCCTGGCAATGTGAACTGAGGGATGGAGATATTGAAAAGCACTTTGTAGATATCTTCTTCATACAATGTCCCTAAATCTCCGTCAAAATTTACCCATGATTTTGGCAGCAATCTTATCGAACCAGGCAATAATTTCGGCTCATAAGTCATGTTCACATCATTTACCCTGATGTTGCCTGTTGATGATATTGTAAAGTTAAAGATATTATCTTTGTTATGGCTAAGCTCTTTGTAAAGCGTTGTTGCATGCGTAAGTTCAGGATTTACATCTATCAATAAGTTTATTGATGCAGTAGGGTCTTGTATTGCAACAGTCTTTGAAGTGAAGTTTATGGAGCGGTTGTATGTGGCTTTAGTATAGTTTGTCATGGTTATGTTCAGCCTGAGTATATTATATTCACCAACAGACAGCAGATCCCATCCTTCACCGTCCCAAACAGAATTATTGTTTGACTCGAAATAAGATGACATCTGCACATACTCCGGATGTTCAGGGAATGGCTGCGATACATTGATCCTGTCGATCTTATCGTTCCCTGTATTATTTATGTAGATGTCAATGTAATGCGGCACGCTCAGGTCAGAATCGATGATGATTGATGTCGGTGAAACTGTAAAATTTGGCAAGGAATACACATAAAACCTTGTACTGAAAGATGTCATTGACGGAATAGTTGGAGTCGTACAAGAGAACCCGCATTTTTTGTATGTACCATCATTGTTTGTCCAGTTGAATATCCAGTATAACCTTGCTGGCAGGACATCATCCACTTCAGCGTTAAGATTATCTGTCACTGTTATGTTGAATTTGAAAGCACATTCAGATTTAGGGAGTATAGTATCACAACCGTCAATCTGTTCAACATTGGCGAAATAATAGCTTATTGACCTTGCTGGGTCAAGGAACACACTGACATTATGCATCGTCCCTTTATGTATGTTTTTCACCAAGATTTCATAGATATAACTGTATCCAGAAGCAACTTCAAAATCATACAGCCACTG
>QMSR01000142.1 GCA_003649695.1 Thermoplasmata archaeon | reverse complement strand
GGCGAGGAGGACGCCATCCACGATCTGCTTGTAGCCCGTGCACCTGCAGAGGGCTGCGCTGACGGCCTTCCTGACCTCCTCCCTCGTCGGGTTTGGATTCCTCTCCAGGAAGTACTTGGTGATCAAGATGAAGGCCGGTGAGCAGTAACCGCACTGCGTTGCATGGGCCTGGGCGAAGGCCTCGATGATGGTCTGGACCACGGGATCCCTGTCCTTGAGCCCCTCGAGGGTCCAGATCTCGTGCCCCTCTGCCTGCGGCGCTATCAGGAGGCAACTCCTGACGGGCTTCCCGTCCAGCAGGATCGTGCACATCCCGCAGTCGCCCGTGTCGCACCCGTACCTGACGCTCAGGAGGCCAAGGTCCTCCCTGAGCACGTCCCGAAGGAGCTTCCCTATGGGTACATCAACCTCGTGATCCTCCCCGTTCACCCTCAACCTGATTCTCACTTCAACCACCTCCTGAGGGACATGATCGCCCTCCTGGCCAGGACCTTAATCGCATACTTCCTGTACTCGGAACTTGCCACAGGGTCGTAGGGCGGCTCAAGGGACTCCGCGAAGGCGAGTACGCCATCGGGAACCTCGGAGGCGGGATCAAGGCCCTCCAGGGCCTTCTCAAGCGTCTCGCACCTAATAGGCGTCTTGGCTACGCCCGCGAGGCCAACCCTGGCGTTGGAGATCCTTCCCCCGTCGAGGTCCGCCGTGAGGGCGATGCTGACCTGGGGAAAGAGCCTGGCTACCACGGCCACCGCCTCGAAGGCCCACGGCCTCTCCTCCGTGGGCACCTTGATCCAGGTGATGATCTCCCTGGACCCGAGCTTCATGACGCCTTTCCCCGTATAGAGGTCCTCTATCGATACCTCCCTGCTGCCCTCTGGACCTGCAACCTCGACCTTCGCCCCCATCGCCATGAGGGCGATGGGGAGGGTCTCGTATGGAAGGCCAGAGGCTAACACGCCACCGACCGTCGCGGGCCACTTCCAGCCCTCAGGGGTGTAGGAGAGGGCTCTCGCCAGGAGGGGCGGGAGTTCCTCCTCCATGAGGTCGCCGATCTGGGTAGTGGCGCCTATGAGGAGGACGTCGCCCTCTCTTCTGACCCCGGAGAGGCCCACGTCCTGGAGGTCCACCAGGTGCTCCACCTTACCCTTCTCGGGGGTCAGGGGGAGCCTGGTATTCCCTCCTATGACCCTAGCGTTCTCGAGCTTCTGAAGGAGCTCAATGGCCTCCTCGACGCTCTTGGGCCTGTGATACCCCTTTACGCCCTTGTAAAGCACTACCAAGGCAGATCACCAGCAGCTAAACGGCCTTTTAGGAGATAAGAGTTAAAAGCGATAGTGCAACTCAATTTTACGATATGTCGAAGGGGGCAATCATAGCTATAGTAGTGGCGATATTGGTGATCATCGCCGGGCTGGCCTACGTCTTCTGGCCCAAGGGCGGTGAGAAGCCCTCAGGCGGTAAGGTGGCTATCGTCTTCGACGTCGGAGGGAGGGGGGATCTCTCCTTCAACGACATGGCCTGGCTGGGGGCGGAGAACGCCAAGAAGGACTTCAACTTGACCGTCGAGTATGTGACGCCCCAGTCGGAGGCCGACTTCGTCCCGACCCTCAGCAACCTGGCCGAGAGCGGTGACTACCTGATCATCGTCGGGATAGGGTTCCTCATCGCCGACGCGATAGACGAGGTAGCGCAGAACTACACCAATCAGAAGTTCGCCATCATCGACGCAGTCGTCGACAGGCCCAACGTCGCCAGCTACGTGTTCAGGGAGCAGGAGTGCGGGGCCCTGATAGGCGTCCTGGCGGCTGTGATCGCGCACAACACCGGAAACGATAAGGTGGCAGCCCTAATGGGCATGAGCATCCCGCCCCTCTGGAGGTTCCACATCGGCTACGAGTACGGGGTCAAGTGGTACGACCAGCAGACCGGCCAGAACACCACAGTCCTCTACGTGTACACCGGAACCTTCGGCGATCCCGCCACGGGCAAGGACTATACCCTGCAGCTCCTGGACCAGGGGGCAAACGTGGTCTACGGCCTCGCGGGTGCGACGCACATAGGCGCCTTCGATGCGGTCAAGGAGAAGGCCCAGGAGACCGGGCAGCCCTACTTCGCCATAGGGCAGGATGCCTCCCAGGAGTGGTACGATCCAGATCACATCATCGTCAGCGGCAGGAAGAAGGTCGATGTGGCCGTCTACGACGCCATCGAGAGCGCCTACAAGGGTACCTTCCAGGGAGGCGTGCACAGCCTTGGCCTCGCCGAGGGGGGCGTCGGCGTCAGCACCCTTGACGAGGTCGAGTGGTTCGCCCAGCTCGCCGCCGATACCGGCCATCTCAAGGACATGACCCCACAGGAGGTAAGGCAGAAGGTGGCCCAGCTCAGGGACCAGTACATCGGAGAAGAGGGCTGGAACCTCGTAGACCAGCTGAAGCAGCAGATCCTTGGGGGTCTCAAGTTCGTCAACCCGCCCAGCCAGGAGGAATACGAGACCGTCATCCAGCAGCTCGAAGCCGGCAACCTTAATGCAGCAATAGAGCAATCCTGACCCGAATGGGTAGGGCCGTTCGGATGGTGGACATCCATAAGGTCTACCCAGATGGAACTATAGCCCTAAAGGGAGTGGATTTCGAGGCCGATTTCGGCGAGATCCATGGCCTCCTTGGCGAGAACGGGGCAGGCAAGACAACCCTAATGAGGATACTCTACGGGGAGCTACAGCCTACAAAGGGGGAGATATACATTGAGGGGAAGAAAACCAGATTCAGGGGACCGTGGGAGGCCCTTGAATCGGGCCTTGCCATGGTCCACCAACATTTCACTCTGGTAGAGAGCTTCACCGTCTTCGAGAACCTAATGTTGATCGCCAAGAAGGATGAGACACCGGAGTCCCTGAGGAGGAGGGTCGAGGAGCTGGAGAGGGAGCTCAACCTGCCCATACCCCTGGACGCCACGGTGGAGGGCCTCCCGGTGGGGGTACAACAGAGGGTGGAGATCATCAAGACCCTACTCAGGGAGGCCAGAATCCTCATCCTAGACGAGCCCACCTCGGTGCTCACGCCGCTGGAGACCAAGGAGCTGTTTGCCCTGCTCAAGAAGCTCAGGGACATGGGTATGTGCATTATCTTCATCTCCCACAAGCTGAAGGAAGTCATGGAGATAACGGACAGGGTCACCGTGCTCAGAAAGGGCCTGAAGGTCGACACCGTGAGGACGGAGGACGTGGACGAGAGGACTCTTGCTACCATGATGGTCGGTAGGGAGCTCGCTGGCATAGGGGAGCGCAAGGGGACCCGACCCGGCGAGGCCCTGCTGAAGGTCGAGGACCTCTGGGTCCTCGGTGACAGGGGGCAGTGGGCCGTGAAGGGCGTCAGCCTTGAGGTCAGGAGGGGGGAGATCCTGGGACTGGCCGGGGTCGAGGGAAATGGGCAGATGGAGCTCATCGAAGCCATCACGGGGCTC
>QMSR01000141.1 GCA_003649695.1 Thermoplasmata archaeon | reverse complement strand
GAACTGGACTGGACCTGGGGAACTGGACTGGACCTGGGGAACTGGACTGGACCTGGGGAACTGGACTGGACCTGGGGAACTGGACTGGACCTGAACTGGACTGGACCTGAACTGGACTGGACCTGAACTGGACTGGACCTGAACTGGACCTGAACTGAACTGGACCTGAACTGGACCTGAACTGGACCTGGACTGGACCTGGACTGGAATATTCTGGCCCAAAATATAATAAATTGATTCGACCTTAACTTATTGTTTTTATTAAATAAGTATTTTATATTAATTATTTTATTATTTTCTTTTGACATTGATCATAATGAGCGTATATTAGATCACATATAGCGCAATCAAGCGCAAAAGGGAGATCAGATCATGACAAGAGAACAAGTGCTTGAAATTATCAGTATTCATTCGGACTACGGAAAAAACCACAATTTAGATCGTATCGATCTAGAAACATTAATATTGATTGCTAAGAATCTGGGAATCAATATTCGCAATACACAATAAAAGGAGATCAGATCATGGCAACAACAAATATTCTTTTCGTGAACGACACAAAAAAAGTCCGCAAGTATTGTACGCTTGGTGGTTATCCAATATTTTATGTATCAGATAACGGTAACGCAATTTGTCCTGATTGCGTACAAGAGGACCAAGATTTAGATAAAGAGGAACAAGAACTTTGTATAACAGGCCACGTCGTAAACTGGGAAGATGCAAGCTTGTTTTGCGACCAATGTAACAAGCGCATCGAGTCGGCCTACGCAGAAGATGAAGCCACTTCATAAGCAATCCAATCCAATTCAAGAAAGGCTGAACAATGAAATTTCCCGATAAGATTTACAGGTTTCATGCATTCCAAAAAACAGACTTGCGACTTGTTGAGATCTTCGCTTCTGAAGACCGACAAGGCATATTTAAGGGCACTAGGCGAGATTGTCAACGTCATGCAAGAGCACGCAAGTGCAAGGCGATATTCGAATGGCCTATCTTGAATCAAGGTAGCAGCATTGAATGGATAAAATTTTAAGAAAGGCCAGAACATGAACACAGCACAAAAAATAATTTCAGGTGAACCACTGTCTAAATATTCTTACACTCGCAAGATGGCTTGGAATGGCCAGGGAACAATTTATTTGTTTCCAGATGGATCCAGATTATTTCACAAGACCAACAATTGTTTTTTTAATGTCTCAACACTCGCTCAAGAACAAGAGCACTTACACGGGAGCATATAAACGTGAGACGGTCCAAAACATACCTATTATCTGTTTCTTTAAAAAACGCCAAATTGCATTTTTTTGATCTCTTGTCAAAATTAAGTTTTTTGACGCTGGACGGGCTGAAAAATACCATATACCGGGCTGAATGCTATTGCCCAAGTTGTTGTTATTGCATGAAAAGAAAATTAAATTAATTAAAGTTTGACATAAAATGTCAAAGGTGAGATAACAGAATAAGCCGATCAAGGCAAACAAAAGGGAGTCTGAACATGTCTGATATTATCTCAAAAGGTCGTTTTCCTATTAATCACAGCAACAAAGAGGGCAACTTTCTTGACATCAAATTAGCCTACGATAAAAGCGGCGATATTTCCAATCGTGGTATCTATATGTATATCAAGACAAAAATCGTAAAAGATGGAATGGAAACTTATGAAATCTTTGACGATATCACAGGCAACGATATTCAGAACAGCAAAATCTTTGTCAAACCTCTTAAGCGCAAAAACCAAAAACAATTTGACATTGTTGACGACAAGCTTAACTTCGAACAAATCGCCAAGCTTTGGATTGCCAAAGATTATGTTTTGGCTTTAGAGTTGATCCGTGATGGTGGCCTATCATGATCAAATTTATGCAGTACTTTGTAAAAAACACGGTGACAGGTAAAAAGGTCAAAGTCTCTTATCACAAGAGTGAAGATCTCGACGGATCGCAATATATCGCGATTTATGATGACGGCTATGGTCAAGACTTATTCGACTTATTCGACGGCTATTTTAATGAGTCAATGAGCGGTAAGAATGACAGTGACTCAATGACAGACTACTTTTGTAAGACAGACATTAAAATTAAGCCAGGCCACGAACTTTATCAAGCCGCTTGTTTACGTGAAGGTGAGAACCGTTTTAAATTCTTTATGAAGCTTTATAAACAGAACCCAAGCGATGAAATGAAAAAAAGATTGCTTGAATTACAAGATGAAATGAAAGCACTTGGCGTAAAAGTTAAAAGTTTGCCAGCTTTGACGCTTGAACAAAAACTTGCTTCTATGCCTATGCCAACAGGTATCAACTGCTTGTTTGGCGGGGTCGTTTAAATGCTTTCAGAATATACATTGCGATTTGCTACGGTAGATCCGCAATGGGCTTTGGCTTTAGCCTTGGCCTACAAATCAGGTGAATGGACACCAAACGAAGAAAGAAAAAATGAATTTATTTCATGGTGTTTTTATTATATAAACTTGCATGGTGGTACGGTGAGCATATTATGGGGACCACTGCGCAACTGGAGACAAAACAAAGCGGACAAAAACGCAGAACTTTACAGACTGGCAATAAGCACAGTTTTAACAACAGGAGAATAAACATGGCCGATCTACTTACAATCTCAAATGCTTTGCAGAACGTTGAAGCTCTTAAAAGACCAGATGCAGACGGCGATACACAGACGCAAACAACTCTTGTGGAAAAAATTTCAGAGCTGTTTGAAGCATACTTGCGCGAAGAACAGCAAGACCTTGAGCCTTACGACTTGAACAGTTTGGTACTTGGATTTAAAAACCAGGCCAAACGTGTTCTGGACTCATATGACTATGATTATTATATTAATCAAGCTGTCGAATTGAACGAAGAAATTAGCGACTTGAACGAAAAGATCAGAGAAGTTCAGATTCAAACAGAAGAGGAAATTGACGAGCTGAATAAAGAGAAGAATGAACAGATTGACGAGATCCAAAATAAATTGGATGAAGCTGAGATCAATCTTAGCGTTGAAAAAGAAACGAACAAAGAGATAAAGGAAGAAAATAAATCTCTTAAGTCTATTAATGGCGATCTAAACTCGATTATCGAAAAGGCCCAAGACCAAAATGACCATGCTTTCGAAGATATGCGCCGACAGTTGTTAATAAGTCAAAATGAAGTACAAGAATATCAAAATGCAAATAACAGGCTTAACAATGAATTAGACGAGCTTAAAGATTTTGCTCTTGCAAGTGTTGAAGCTAAGCTTGATAAGCCTGAAAACAATGCTGAGACATTAAATGAGCCTGTCTCTGAACCTACTGAGCCTGAGCCTGAGCCTGAGCCTGCTGAGCAAAAAAATAATATAGAAGCGCGAGTCACTGAACTTGAGCGCTTGGTTTCTAAACTCACTGAGCCTACTGAACCTACTGAGCCTGAACCTACTGAGCCTGAACCTACTGAGCCTGAACCTACTGAGCCTGAACCTACTGAGCCTGAACCT
>QMSR01000140.1 GCA_003649695.1 Thermoplasmata archaeon | reverse complement strand
CTGCCGCGAGGAGAGGCGCTCTCGTTTGAGATACGGATGCGGGCGGTCTTCCCGGTGAAAGCGATTGTGCCCGACAGCCGGGCGTACTCGTACTACGATCCCGAGGTCTGCGCTGGCGTGCGGGGCGGAGAGATCGTGGTTGCGTAGGGTGTCGCGAGTGTGTGGGGGGTGGGAGTCACTTTCACCCTGCTCTTAGGGAATGGTTAATAGAGTTCCAATGACACCTTTGACAAGGGTGCAAGAAATGGATGCCAGGAACATAAAAGACCCGGATTCTATCATCATAGATAACAGAGCGGGCATCCTTGATCCGGATCTGGAAGGCACCGTTCTCGATATTTTCAGGTATTACGCTCACAAATTGGAAAGTGACAGGAAAACAAATCCGGAACACTCGATTAGAATTGATATAGGTACAGGATATTTCTTCTTTTCCGGTTTTGGAGAATCTTGTGATATTTTTAAGTCCATATATGATGATAAACTTTTAAACGGTGTAAAAAATCCAAATTGGAGCACAATAGCACCTATCAGAGTTGTGATTGGGAAAGAAACGGATAGACAAACGAAAAGCATCCTTCTTTCAATTGTTAAGGATAGACTGAGTTTATATGATGATAAGAAAATAGATTTCCTGAGAAGGTTGATCGAAGAAGGATTGATGGAATTCAGGGTATTTGAAGATCGAAAATTCCATGTGAAGATATATAACTTCTATTTCACTAATCCAAAGTCTTATGCCGAACCGATCGACATTTATGCGGGTTCTGCGAACTTCACGGCATCGGGATTGAGATCCAATATCGAGATATGTATACCCTATCGAGGCTCTTCAACTTCAAGATCGTTATTCAGAGATTGGTTTACCAGACTATGGGAACTCTCAAATCCTGATCTTGATGTTCTGGAGGTGATAAGCAATATCAAAGAGTCTGATTACGTATTATTGGTGCCAGAGGTATTCTTTACGAAGTTGATCAATATTCTAAACAAGAGATACTTATTCCCAACGAGAATAGGAATCGAACCCGACATCCTCCTTGAATTCCAGAACCTCAGTTATTTTATCGTGATGGAACGATTGCAAAGATATGGTGGCTATCTCCTCGCAAACTCGGTGGGTCTTGGGAAATCATACGTGGCATGTCAGGTTATGAAGGAATATCAGTTGAATTTTCCTGATAAAAAGTGTCTTTTGATCTATCCGCCAAGAATGAAGGAAGAATGGGGCGAATACCTCAATACCTTCGGGATCGGGGATTCGGTCGATACCCTATCGATGGGGGTGATGCAGAAAAAGCCTTTTGATAAGAAAGAGGAAGATTTTTTCTTTGATTACCGGATATATACCGAGAGATATTCCCTGATAGTGGTCGATGAGGTGCACAATTTCAGAAACCCATGTAACCGAAGCGCAAATTTAAAGGAGATTATCCGATCGAATCCAAAGGCAGATGTGCTTCTGCTCAGCGCAACGCCAATCAGTCTCGGTGCATCCGATCTGATCAATCTGATTGATCTATTCTATACCGGAGAGAAACAAAGGAAGTTTGAGGTCGCAGGACTGAAGGAGATATACGACCGGACAAAGAAACGAGTTTTAAAAGAGCGGACCCGGGGGCTGGATGAAGAACTGCTCAAGAATCTCAAAGAGATAGAGACAGAACTGTCGTTGAAGATCACATGGAGAATTGTTCAGGACTTCTTTAAAGAGGATTTGAGAAGGTTGAGCGGAAGGGAAGTGAGATACGAAGAACCTATCGTCAGAGAGGTCAGATTTGATTATCCTGATGTGTATAAGAGAGAAATATTCGATGGCATTATACGATTCCTTGAATCCTTGAATTATGAGCCTGCGAAGTTGTGGGATGGTGAGGGTTATAAGGAAGATAAGCATCTGCTCTTCTGGTATAAATGGCAACTCTATAAGAGGCTTGAAAGCAGCCTGTACGCGTTCTATAAGAGCGTAGATAACCTATATAAGAGATTCTCTTTGTACAAAGTATCGATGGAACGGGAAAAGATTGTGGATTCGAGTGATCTTGCTGAACTATCGATTGAAATGAATAAGAAAATCTTTGACAAGATTATCGATAAAGATCGCATGGGGGCTGTTTTATTTACATACAATGGTCTCGATCAACCACTGAAGCAAGAGATACTTGGAAGACTTTCAGATGACATTGAAAGCACAGAAGCGATGCTCGCGAAAATGAAGAACATCTTTGGAGAACTGGACGTGGACGGGAATCTTGTTCGTTATCCCATCGATGGCGATGAAAAGATCGAAGAGTTAAGGGATATATTGAAACAAAATATGGAACGGGGCAAGCCAACGATCGTATTTTCCGAATACAGGGATACAATAGATTATCTTTACCGGAGTTTGAATGATGATTTCCCCAGAATTGATTTTATTCATGGCGGCACAAAGAAATCAAAGGACAAGTTAATCGATGATTTTCAGAGAGGGTTGGTGGATATTATCCTTACAACGGATGTTCTCTCAGAAGGGGTCAATATTCCAAGAGCGGACTCCGTAATAAACTTTGATCTGCCGTATAATCCGACGATACTTGTGCAGAGGGCTGGACGAGCACTTCGTATCACCAACCCAAAGAAACTGGAGATATTCAATTTCAGACCGGAAAAAGAGATCGATAAAGAACTGGAATTATACAAACGACTTGGTGAGCGGCTTGATCTGATACTTAAGATTACCGGATTGGATTTTGTTGTCTGGTTGATCGATGAGAAAAAGGTTAAAGAACTTCATGAGGATGAAAAAGAAGAGTATCTGAGATATTATGATGAATATAGGGATAAAATTGCCGTATCGAATCCGGATGATCTGGTGCGCGCAACCATTCCAGCGGAATCGAAACTGGACAAAACATTGCGAGATGCTATACTGAGATTCATGATAACCCCGGAAGATTGTGACAGAATTGGGGGTGAAGTCAAAAAGCCGATCTGCACCATGCTGAAAGGCAATGATGATCTATTTCTGGTTGGAGAGTTTGGAACGCGAAAGATTACTGTAAACGAGGTTCAAGATTCGCTGGACCGGATAAGTGGCAGCATTACCGAGCGTGATAGACATGATATTAATGTGCTGCTCAAGGATACGCGCGATGAGATCATCAGAGAAGAGACTTCAAGAGGATCAATAAACAAAACAGAACAGAAACTTCTCAAACGAATTAACGGGGTAAAAGAACGATTGAGTAGAGAGGAGAACCGGAAGGTTCTGGAAAAGATAAAATCTCAGATCACAAGTCATGCCCTCACACCGCATGAGTTTGTGAAGGTGGAGGAGATATGCAGGATGATCGAATCATTGCCACCCTTTATGGCAGGCGTGGACGATAGCGTGGAAACGAGAGATATGTGGAAAGATGCAGTTCTTTTATCATCCAGAGAGATCAAATCAAGAGATATTAAGTTGCTTGCATTCATTAAATACGTAGAGGAGG
>QMSR01000139.1 GCA_003649695.1 Thermoplasmata archaeon | reverse complement strand
GATCACCGTCAGATTGTTCAACCCGAACTTCTTCGCGAAACGGCGCGCCTCGGAAACCTGCCCCTTCTGCTGTTCGCCGTCGCTCATGAGGACGAAGACATGATTCGTCTCAACCCCTTTCAGTTTCGAAGAAAGGGCAAATCCGCACCCAGCCGAAAGGCCCTGCCCCAGGTTCCCCGTGCTCCATTCCACGCCGGGCACACTCCGCTCGATATGGCCCTCGAAGGGACTCCCCGCCAAACGAAAGGTCGCCACCGCCTCTTTCAGGTCGAAGAAATCCAGCCTGCCCAGGACGGCGTAAACCCCCGGGGACGTGTGGCCGTGGCTCACAACGACTCGGTCCCTCGAGGGATCCAGACGGTTGTCCGGGTGGACGTTGGCGTTGGACCAGACGGTCACGTAGATGTCCGCAGAAGACATGGACCCACCGGGATGGCCGCATCCCGCGAGGGTCGTCATCCGGAGGATATCCCCCCGCACCTGCCGGGCCATTTCCCGGAGATTTTCGGCTTCTTCATTCGTCAGTTTCTTTTGAGCAAAATTACCCTTCAACATATTCCATGTTCCTTTTATTTATTCATTCGTCCTGAACTGTCTGAAAAAGACGGACCAGTCTACGGCGTGTAAACGACGACGATGAGCTCCGTGGTGGTGGGCTTGGGATTGTTCAGCTTATGAACCAGCGCGGAGTTGAAATGAATGGACTGTCCCTCTTTCAAATTCCAGGTGTTGTCACCCACGGAGATCTCCAGGTTTCCCTTCAGCACGTAGATGAATTCCTCCCCTTCGTGCTGATATTCCACCATCTTGTGGGCCTGCTCCGGTTCAATGGTCACGTGGAAGGCCTTCATGTGCTTGTTACGTGCATTGGGCGTCAGGGGACGGTAGGCATACTCACGCGTCCGTTTCTCATAGCTCTCGACCTTGCGTTTCTCCGCGCTCTCCCGCTCCTCTTCACTCAGCAAATCACCGGAATCGATCTGGAGGGCCTTGGCGATCTTGATAATGGACGAAACCGGAGGAAGAATATCCCCCCGTTCGATCTCCCGAATGGTGTCAGGCGTCAAACCGGACTCGGCGCCCAGTTCCTCAAAGGTCATCTTCCTCGACCGACGCATCTTCTTTATCTTGGACCCGATATTGATTCCTTTATCGCTTGCCACGCGCGCCTCCTTTCAAATTTCTTGCCGATGAACCTAACAAAGTCCCCCCGGTTTGTCAATTGACCAACCGAGGGGACCCCATCGATTTGGAAAGGTGCCAAAAAGGATCAAAGACCCATGTAAGCCTTTTTGAGATAGGGGTCCTTCAAGAGTTCAGGACCGGTACCCTGGAGGGTCACTCGTCCGTTTTCGAGGACGTAGGCACGGTCGGAAAACTCGAGGGCCCGGACCACGTTCTGCTCGACGAGGAGAATCGTGACATCCTCCTTTTTGATCTCCTCGAGGGTCTGGAACGTCTTGGCGACGAGGATAGGGGCCAGCCCCAGGGACGGCTCGTCGATCATCAGGAGGATGGGATCCGCCATCAGCCCCCGCGCGATGGCCAACATTTGCTGCTCCCCGCCGCTCAGGGATCCCGCCGCTTGCCCTTTGTGCTCGTCCAGGGCTGGGAAAATCTCATATACTTCTCTCAACTTCCCTTTCAAATTTCCCCGAACCCGCTGGGTATAGGCCCCGATCTCCAGGTTCTCCTGGACGGTCAGCAGGGGAAAGACCCTCCGCCCCTCGGGGACATGAATCAATCCCTTTTCCGCAATTTCAAAGGCAGGCTTCCCCAAAATTTCTTCGGAATTGAAGTGAATCGACCCCGACACCTTTTTCAGCAGCCCCGAGAGAGCCCTTAAAAGCGTGCTCTTCCCCGCCGCGTTCGCACCCACGATGGTCACAACCTCCCCTCTCCCCACTTCGAGGGAAACCTCGTGGAGGACCTGGACATCCCCGTAGAAAACGTTGAGATTTTCAACCTTGAGCAGCGACATAGTCCTCTCCGAGATAGGCCTTGAGCACCTTCGGGTCGTCGGCCACTTTTTTAGGGGGGCCTTCACAGATCAGTTCACCGTGGTCCAGGGCGATGATACGGTCAGAGATCCCCATGATCACGGTCATGATGTGTTCGATCACAAAAAGGGTGATACCCAGCTCTGTCAGCCTCTTTACCAGATCGATCATCCCCTTCAGTTCGTTGGGATTGAGACCCGCCATTACCTCATCCAAGAGTAGCAGATCGGGCGAGGTCGCAAGGGCCCGTGCCACCTCCAGCCGCTTCCGGTCCGCAATAGTAAGGCTGCGTCCCAGGAGATCCCTTTTCGAGGTCATTCCCACAAGATCGAGGATTTCGTCGGCCTTCTTCTCCGCCTGCCGGATCCCCCTTTCCCGGCTCAACGCCCCGATGACCACATTATTGAACACCGTCAGGTTACTGAAGGGCTTGGTGATCTGGAAGGTCCGGCAGAGCCCCTTCCGACAGATATCCTCGGGATTGAGACGGGAAATCTCTTCTCCCTTGAACCGGATCGCCCCCGTTTTGGAGCGGTAAAATCCGCTGAGAACGTTAAAGAGGGTCGTTTTCCCCGCACCGTTGGGACCGATGAGACCCACAACCTCTCCCTGCTCTATCCTAAAAGTGATATCGTGAAGGACCGGGTTGCCCCCGAACCACTTGCTTATGTCCCTGACCTCAAGCACGTCTCAGCCCCGCCTCTTCTCTCATTTGAATATCCGTGACGATGGAAAATATTTTTCGCGCAGCATCCCGTAAATCCCCTTCGGCATGTAAAAGAGAACCAGGATGAGGATTCCCCCATAAATCACCATGTGAAGCCCTGGCAGGGCCGATCCCAGTTTGGCTCTGAGGAAGATGGTGATGGGGATAAAGATCAACGCCCCGATAAAAGGACCGAACACGGTTCCCACTCCGCCCACGATGGCAAAAAGGGCCACCTGAACCGCGATTTGGAGTCGAATAACGCTACTCGGATCGATATAGAGGAGGTATTGGGCGTAAAAGGACCCGATCAAGGCGGACAGGGCCGAACTGACAGCCATGGCAACAAGCCGAACCCGTCCCGTCCGGACCCCCAGGGCGCGCGCCGCGTCCTCATTCTCCCGGAAGGCGACGAGAAAATAACCCAGCTTCGAGTTTTCGATGAAATAGGTGATCAAGAGAACCGCTATCAGGAGCCCCAGCCCCATGTAGACATACCCCAACTTCGTGGCGAAAATCATCTTCGTGAAACTCGGGTGGATGGGGAGAGTCAGCCCCTCCGCCCCTTCCGTGAGTCCCCGCCAGTTCAGCGCGAGGATGGAGGCCACCTGTCCGAAGGCGAGGGTCGCGAGTGCAAAATAATGACTCCGCAACCGAAAGCAGATCACCCCCAGGATAACGCCTATGACCGCGGCGATCACCGCACCGGCCCACATCCCGACCCACGGGCTAACCCCTTGTCTTAAAAAGAGAAGCGTGGAGGTGTAGGCTCCG
>QMSR01000138.1 GCA_003649695.1 Thermoplasmata archaeon | reverse complement strand
CTCAAGCGTCGATATTACTTCCCAAGCTACGTGGGTATCAAATGAAGTGGATATAGTTAGTATCGTTGCGTTCGGAGAAGATGGAGGTTTGGCTCACGCGCTTAAAGCGGGTAGAGCGCGTATCACGGCTTTATTCAGTGGGAAAACAAGTAACGTAGCGGTTGTTGACGTTAAGGGAAAAACGGTTGACAGGGTGCAGATTACGCCAAGTGACGAAACTCATGTAGTTGGACAAACGCGTCAATATTACGTCCATGCGATATATACGGACCTTAGCGTTAAAGACGTGACGGAATTCACTCAAATCAAGAGTAGTAATCTAGCCGTCGCAACCTTTGATAGCGCTAACGTTATGAGCGCCATTGGCGTTGGAACTTCAGAACTCTCTACCGCATATGATGGAGTGCTAAGCGAGAAAGAGGTTTTGTACGTGAAAAATCCTAGGCTCGTTTCAATTCAAGTAACTCCAGCTTATGTAGAAGCGCCAGTGGGGATAAAAGACTTCTATAGAGCCACTGCGCTCTATAGCGATGGAACGAGTGGCGACGTAACGGATATTTCCACTTGGAACTCATCAAATGAGGATTGCGTTGGCATAATCGCATCGGGAAGAGACGCAGGTTTAGCGGAAGCGTTGGCTCCGGGAACTTCAATAATTACAGCGTCGCTAGATAGAGTTACAAGCAACAACGCTAACGTGACCGTACGGAGCGCCATTACTTTGGTAAGCGTAGGCATAGATATTGGAGATAGCTCTTCTCCGGTAAAAATAGTAAAAGGTAGCGTCTCTTTATTTACGGCTTACGCAATATATAGCGACAGTAGCGTCGTCGACGTAACTAGCGACGCCAACTGGAAAAGTGAAAATAGCGCTATTGCGACCGTTGTTCTAACGGGTGAATACGACCTGCCTTTGGCAGAGGTATATGGAGTGGAAGTTGGAGCTACGGATATAGGAATTAGTTTTGGAGGATTAACGGCCTCCCAAGCGGTTGAAGTTACAGGCGCGACTTTAGAGTCCATTCAGGTGACTCCCGCTAGAGTAAAGGTTCCCATGGGAACGAAAGATTTTTACAGTGCTATAGGATATTATAGCGATGGTTCAAGCGTAAACGTAACGTCTCTTTCAACTTGGATTTCATCCTCTTCTAGCGTAGTGAGCGTAGTCGCGTCGGGGGTTAACGCTGGGTTTGCGAAGGCTCTCTCTTTGGGGACTTCAAACGTAACGGCCACTCTTGACGGGATTACAAGCAATGCGGCGGCAGTCGTGGTAAGCGCCGCGTCTCTTGATGAGATATGGATTCTTCCATCAGCTGAGCAGAGCGTAGCAAAAGGCGCCACTTTTCAATTTAGCGTCATGGCGAAGTATAGTGATTTAACGCAGAAGGATATAACGCTAGAAGCGACTCTACGTAGTTCAAAAACGCAAATCGCCACCATAGAGACTAATAACGCCATGGCTGGTTTAGCTTATGGAGTTAGCGTTGGCGATACGGAGATAAACGCGCTATATCAAGGCAAAAACGCCACTCCGGTTACGCTTATCGTTACCGAGGCGACTTTAGTTTCGATTCAGGTAACTCCATCGGACGTGGTGGTTTCGCAAGGTACGAAGGGTCAATATAGAGCAACGGCGTACTATAGCGATAACACAAGCGCGGAGGTTACCTATCAGTCCACGTGGCTCTCGTCTAATCCAAACGTAGTGAGAGTAGGGGTGAATACGGGAGTGGGGGAAGCTCTTAGCGGTGGTAACTCCAATATAATCGCAACGCTAGATAGCGTTACAAGCAACGACGCAAAAGTTGAAGTTATTGGAAATCCAGTTCTTTTGAGCGTAGAGATTATAGCGGATAAGGTGGAGTTTCCTAAAGGTACGAGCGTTCGTTACGTAGCTTATGGAACCTACGACGATGATGGCGACGGAGTTGGAGACAGGGAAGCGGACGTTACCGCTGATTGTACTTGGATAAGCGAAGATACGTCCATAGCGACGGTCGAAAATAGATTTGATTACGCCGAAGTTTATGGCGTTGAGGTTGGGAACGCAAATATTGGCGTCTTTTTCATCGATAAAACCGATACTCAAGCCATTAGCGTAACTCAGGCGACCGTTTCTACAATCACGCTTACTCCGTCATTCGCGCAGTTACGCGTTGGCGATACGAAAGAGTATATAGCTTTGGCTCTATTTTCAGATGGAAGTTCAAAAGACGTAACGTTAGACGCATCATGGAGTAGCACGGATAGAAGCGTTGCAATTGGTTACGTCCAAAACGCGAAGGCCATTGCGGAGGCCATAGCTCAAGGGAGTACTGAAATTACGGCAAGTTTAGATGAAGTTACGTCAAACGTTGCGCTTTTGGGCGTTCATAGTTTAGGAACGACTAACCCTATCGTATCCATTAGCGTAGCGCCTCTTGATGAGACGATAAGCGCTGGTTCGCAACTTCAATACGTCGCAACCGCTCATCGCCAAGATGGAACGCAAGAGGAGCTAGAGAGCGTTGATTCTTGGATAAGTTTAGATACTTCAACCGCAACGATTGATTCAGATGGTTTAGCTTCGGCAATTGTTTTTGGCACTACTACGATAAGAGTGAATTACGATGAATTTAGCGCGTCCACCACTCTCAACGTAGATGGAAATTGTGGAGTTTCAAAACCGCAAAGCGTCTTTATAATTCCAGATAACGCAACGCTTAGCGTAGGTACGTATATGCAGTATGAGTTATGGGGAGTATGGAGTAATGGCTGCGAAATGGAACTAAGTCGAAATGAGGCGCAAAACTGGTCAAGCGGTGATGAGAGTATCGTTACGATAGAGCGAAAAAATGGTCGCGCCTTAGGTATCTCTAGCGGCGTGACGACGATTAACGCTAGTTATCAGAGTTTATCTACGAGTACGGGTATTGAAGTTCTAGGGGTGGAAGAAGTTATAAGCGTCGCAATACAGCCCGCTCCTACGGCGAGTATGGCTCGAAACTCTACCTATCCCGACTATCAATGTTCCACTTGGCTAATTAATGAAGATGGAAATATGGAAAGTAGGTGGATAACGGGAGACGCTAGTTGGTCTAGTAGTGATAGCGCAGTTGCTTCAATAGGGACTAACGATGGCGTTCGACAGAGCGTAGATTCTTATGATACGGTAGGGTATACAACGATTACGTGTCACTATGGCGGGAAAAGTTCATCTAGTAGTTTAAACGTTGAGTAGCGGAGCAACCGCTACTAATTATGCTTTGAAGTAAGCGCGTTAAAAACGCGTTTATGAAATTCGGCTTCCGCAGGGAGGCTTAGCTTAGCCTCTCTCTGTTTCTCTCCCCACATAGGTTGGGGAAAATGGCTATCGTTTTCAAATCTTGCCATCACGTGAATATGCACGCGAGGAAGAATATTTGCAAAAGACGCCATGTTGATTTTTTTAGGATTGTAGTAGTGAATCCTTTCGTACTCGATTAAATCATACGTTTCCCAAAGTTT
>QMSR01000137.1 GCA_003649695.1 Thermoplasmata archaeon | reverse complement strand
GAGATTGAAGGCGATATTGAGAAGCTGAGTAAAGAAATAGCAGAAGACAGGCTTATGCAATTCAACCCAAGGAAAATGAGTATGGAAGATGTCAAAAATTTCCTGCTCAGCGTAATGGAGGGGAAATTAGATGAAATATAAGGATGCAGGTGTGGATATAGATATGGAGAGTGAATTCGTGAGAACACTGATATCTCAGATCAAATTCAATAGGAGGAAGAGAGAGGAAAAAATGCACTTTACGGGGCTTGTGGAATTCGGAGATTATTACATAGCCATGAATACAGATGGGGTGGGAACAAAAATACTCATTGCAAATCAACTGCGTAAATGGGATACCATAGGAATTGACTGCATAGCCATGAATGTGAACGATACCATAACAGTGGGCGCAGAGCCCATAGCCTTCGTGGATTATCTTGCCATTGACCATTACGATTTAGACATGGCCGAGCAGATTGGAAAAGGGCTAAATGAAGGGGCAAGAATGGCAAATGTGGATATAATTGGAGGAGAAACAGCGACGGTGCCCGAAATAGTTAAGGGCATAGATTTATCAGGAACGAGCATAGGAATAGTGAAAAAAAATGAGATAATAACAGGGGAGAACATAAAAAAAGGCGATCTGATTTTTGGAATACCTAGCAGTGGCATCCATTCCAACGGATTGACCCTTGCAAGAAAGGTACTTGATCTCTATGAGAAGTTTGAAGGACATACGATAGGGGAGGAGCTCCTAAGGCCCACAAGAATATACGTTAAGGAAGTAATGAACCTTCTGAAAAGATGCAGACCCCACGGAATGGTAAACATAACAGGTGGGGGATTGAGGAATTTCATGCGCTTAAAGGATATGAGGTACGTTATAGAGGAGCCTTTAAAACCCCAGAAAATCTTCAACCTTATTATGGAAATGGCAGAAGTGGATTATGAAGAGATGTACAGCACATTTAACATGGGAATGGGCTTTGCAATAATTGCTCCAGAGGAATGTGAGAATGTGATAAAAAGAACAATAGGAGATGCAAGAGTTGTGGGATATGTGGATGATGGAAAGGAAGTTATCATACCACATCTCAGAATAAGATACGAGAGCTATTAAAGATCCTTAATGCTGTGAACCTCGTAACTAACCTCTCTTTCCGAAATGAGTCGTAGTGCGTAGGGTAACATTTCATGGGAAACAAAAAGCAATGTGTCCACTCCCCTATAGGCTGCATCTATGGCTGCATAAACGCTTCCAAACTCAAAATCTATATCCACCATATCTTTCATAACTACATAGGCAACTACTCCACAAACCCCCACCTTCTTATTATCTTTTAACAATTCTCTGATTTTCTCCCTTTTCACCTTTCTACTTCCACCCTCCTCTATGGAGGGCATAACGTAAACATCTATCTTCCCATAATCTATATCCATTATTCCCCTAAGATTTTTAACCCCCACATCTTCCCCCTTCTCTGCATCGTTAATTGCAACGCCTATGGATGAAGATTCCCGTTTATAGGCATGGAGATAACCACCCTCCATGAAGAGTCCTACTTCTTCTCCTTCTCTTATTTTCTCACCTGCAATTGCCTCTGTAACCTTTATTTTGCCTATTATTCGATTGGCTTCGTGCACGAAGTCTCCTATCTCTTCCACCGCAGAATTTAGAAATTCCAATCCCCTGGGCGTGGGTTTTCCCCCTTTTACCAATCCTTCAGATTCTAGAATTTTCATGTACTCTGAAACACCCTGAACGGTGATGCCTATATCATCCGCAATTTCCCTCAATTTTCTATTACCTCTTAGAAGAGAGAGGAGAATCATCATCTCAGTTATTTTTCCTTTATCTCGGAGTATTGGCATAGTTGATGTATGGGGTGAAAGTTTATATTTTTATCTCCCATATCCCTCTTCAATGAAGAAAAATGCGCTCCTTATTGCAACAATTCTGCTCTTGCTTGCAAAGTATCTCCAGATGTTTGCCCTTATAACATTCATTCCGTATGATTTATACCTTGTGACATTCTTGGTGATAATCTCATCCATTCTGCTTATACTAATGGATGTCAAGTATCTGGACAGAAAATGGAAATTTGCCGGAATTTCCCTTTCAATATTATCTCTCATTTTCATCATAATATGGATTTCATATCCCCACGCTCTTTCCCATTTCCTGTGGAACCTGTTTGTATTCACATCGCTCTTTCTCACATTTTACTACTTCTCCTATTATGAGATAAAAAAATTCCCTGCATTCGCCTATTCATTCTCACTCATATATATTATGACAGAGAGCATATCTTTATGGAGAGGAGATACAGAGTCCATATTTTTCATTATTTACCTCACAATAATATTGCCAATGTACATGGTGGGAATAAAAAAGATTAGGGATTAATTATCACACTTTCCCGTGGGACATGCTGGATCGAATGTACTATCCACTTTGAGATACTTTTCATCAACTTTAACATTGAAGGTGAGCTCCATGAGAGGAGATGCCTGCTCTTCCTTCTCCTTTTCTTTGACCTCCTGCTTGGTGCTCTTGGTTCCTTTGTATATGACCTGTACACTCTTACTACCATCCCTGTATATGGTTATTCCCTTACATCTCAATTTCCATGCAAGTATGTAAGTCTCTTCAATATCCTCTGTAGTTGCCTCATGCCTGAGATTCACAGTCTTGCTCACGGCATTATCCACGTATTTCTGGAATGCTGCCTGCATGCGCACATGCCAGTAAGGCGCAACATCATGTGCCGTCCTAAAAAGCCTCTTTATATGCTCAGGGACTTCATCAAGATGCTGCACACTTCCAGTTTCAGCAACCTTGCGCATCAGCTCCTCAGAGTATAGACCTTCCCTACGCATTAGCTCCTCAAACAGGGGATTTACCTCCAAAAGCTCTTGTCCGTCAAGAACGCGGCGTATAAAGGCTATTGCAAATAGCGGCTCTATGCTTGACGATGTGCCCGCTATTATGCTTATCGTCCCCGTCGGCGCTATCGTCGTCGTCGTCGCATTCCTTATCCTTATCCCCTTCTTCCACCACTCGCTCCCTTCCCACGCAGGAAATACTCCTCTCTCTTCTGCCAATTTCATACTCGCCCTGTGCGACTCATCATTTATGAATTTCATTACCTTCTCCGCTAACTCTATCGCCTCCTCACTGTCATACGGTATACCCAACTTTATCAGCATCTCTGCCCAGCCCATCACTCCGAGACCTATCTTACGGGATTTTCTGGTCATCTCGGCTACCTGGGGCAGAGGATAGTTGTTGGCATCGATAACATTGTCCATAAAATGAACCGCCGTGTGTATTACATCCCTCAATTTATCCCACTGAATTTCTCCATTATCCACGAATAGGGAGAGATTTATCGAGCCAAGATTGCACGATTCATAGGGCAATAATGGCTGCTCTCCGCAAGGATTCGTGCTCTCTATCTCGCCTAAATGCTTCACCGGATGCCTCCTGTTGATCTCGTCTATG
>QMSR01000136.1 GCA_003649695.1 Thermoplasmata archaeon | reverse complement strand
GTGGCGGGGCAGGTTTATAACGTGGGCGGGGGGGCTGAGAATGTGATTTCGGTCTACGCCGAGTTTTTCCCGATGCTGGAGGAACTGCTGGGCGCAAAAATCCCCGTTGTGCGAGACGATTGGCGACCCGGCGATCAGCGCGTCTTTTATGCCGATATCCGCTCTGCCATGAAGGATTTGGACTGGAATCCGAAAATCGGCGTGGAGGAGGGGATTAAGATGTTGTTTGCGTGGGTGGAGGGGAATAGGGGGGTGTTTTGACCGGAGATAGACGGGGATGAACTGAGATAGAAAAAGCGGACTTCGGATGAAGTCCGCTTTTTTATAGGTCAGAGGGAAATGAATAAAAATGCTATGAAATTACGATAAGATTGGCTCACTCAAATACTTAAGTGATGTGTATCGAAAACTTTGTGGAGGGTAAAAACCTTCCATTGAATCCCTTAATGTTGACAACTTAATAGGCTCGGGTAATGTCCAGGCATTATCAATATAAATGGCGATTCCAGAAGTTGAATTTTGATAGTATTCATCAAATTCAACTTTGCTAATTCCAGCATCTTTTCTAACCTTTCCCCACATTTCATCAAGAGAATACTCTTCAATTTGCTTTACCTTGAAAGCTCCTATCAGGGATTTTACAGGTGAAGAAACATATACAAGAACTAAGCCACCTTTTTTTAGACGTTTAGGTTTAATTTTTCTCAATTCAATAGTTTTTGATCCGTCAAAAATTTTTTTGGCGTATTTAGGGCGGATAGAAAATAGAACCGCATCAGAAGTCATTTTTTATTATCCTTTCCTTGTCCTATACTGTAGAGCTTTAAAAAACGTTCTTGAGATATTTTTATTGGGCCAAAGATATTAAATTTTTTACCGTCTTCTTTCCATATTATTTGAAGTTCATCATTACTAATGGGATGAACGAAAACTTCTGTCTTTGAAAACAAAAACACCATTAAATCCTTATCTAAATCCTTTTTCGCTATTGAAAAAACTTGTTCCCACGAATATATTCCTAGTTTTTTATATTGACGAAACAATTCTTTAGGCTTTCCAATATCAACACCATCAACATACGAGCATGCTTTTAGTTGCATGGTGTTTTGATATTTTCCTTTTCCTTTGCTAACATACCACAAAACCCGTGATGGTGCTGATGGGTATTTGGGTCTAGCTGACCGATAATAGACGTTTTCTGTATTAAACATGAGAGCAGAATTGCTCCCAAATAAATTCTGGTTAGCTATCGTATCATCAAATAAGTGCATAGCCCAATCAGGTTGAATTGCTACTACAAAAGTTGGAATATCAATGTCTGTAATTTTCAAAGGCCATAATGTTTTTTCAATTTCTAGCATTAGTTCTGTTTCTTTTATAGAAACTGCATTCAGGGCTTGAATAATACTTTGAACAACATGCTTCGCATTATCTTCCCATTTTCTTGAAGATAGCATATTCAAGAGTTCGGAAGTGTTTAGAATTTCCTGAAAACTAATCTTTATCCACTCTTTAGATATTTTTACAAAGCCATATTCTTTTAGAGCATCCAAAACGGTTTCAGATAGATACTTGTCTGAAATTCTAACAACATGAATCCCTGCTTTAGACGAATCGAGAATGATTTTATTAATTAAATACCGAATCATTATTTTAGAGATAGGTTTTCTTTCTAAACGCAGTAAAGGAATCAAAATTTCAGTATCACGTTTCTCTTGCACCATTAGAGCTAAAGATTTATCAAAGTCTCGAACTATTGAAGTTTCATAAGTACGAGGGTCTGATAAATATATTTGCAATTTGTGATTGAATTTCCCTTTTGTTTCTTCTTGAGGGGCTAAGAAGCTCCCTAATAATTCTTTGGTCTGTTGGGTGTGAACTTTCTCTATCTTAATTTGAGAACCGGCAAGCCGAGATGGAAAATACTCTGCTTGTCGCAGAACTTCATCTCGTTGAAGAATCAAGTCTGACGGTTGAATTACCAATACTCCAAATTCTTTGTGGAGCAAATCTCTCTGATCTAACAAAAATCTATCTCGTGTTACAAAAAATAGTATTCCAGCAGATATTGCTCGTGCAAGCTGTCGCCTATCAGATTCGTCGCTAATGTTTTTAGCCTTCGGCAACAAAGAAAAAACTTTTTCCCGAGTACTTTCGTACTCATCGTCTGAAGATTTTGAAATAGGGAATGAATAAGCAAATTTTCTAGTCTTTTCTTTTTTAGTTTTGTTTTTATTTCTGGCTATTTCATTAAAAATTTCTGGCGTTAAATATAAATCAATTTCAAGCCAAGGTTCCCAAAGAGTTATGGACTCTTCATTTCCAGCTACTTCAGGATACTGCAATTGATAAAACACATTTGCATCAATAGCTACTTTTATATTTTCGCTTTGTTGCTCTGCATAAGAAAATAGTGTTGGGTGTCCATGATCGAACATCCAAATCCCAAGAGTTGTTTTTCCATCTTTGCTTCTTCCTGCTTTCTCTCCAACATTCTGAAACCCTAGTTTTGGCCAGAGACTGTTAGCGTCATAATCAACACGACAATGAACTCGAATAGCTTTATATCCTTGTTTTGTTTGTTCTTTTAGTGCAGAAAACAGTTCCCTCGTCATTCCCCTCCCTCTCTGCTTGGTATCTATGCACAAATGTACAATAGATGCCAACATTTTTCTTCGTGACAGACCATAAAGAAGGTACCCTTGAACAATATCGGTTTCGTCATCAACAGCAATGATAATTTGCTTCTTTACTGCATGTTGTTCAAATGCTCCTCGCGGGAAAAACCCCAATGTTTTTTTGTTCGCTTCGCCTAATTGAATGACTTGCTCAAAATATTTTGACCTATGATTAATAGTTGAAATAGTGTAGTTCATTTGGTGCCCCGATATGATAGTGATAGGAATTTAAATATATTTTACTGCATTTTCATGGTTTTAATTGCACCCTGTTTTTTCCCTAGAATCAAATGGAGAAAGTCACCTCAAGTCGACTGTGATTTCGGGGAAGATATTTTTCTATTTCACAAACGTCGTAAAAGACTTCTTCCCTTTGAGCCTATAAATATCAAAATCTCTATCCACTGTGGCGATTTGGTCGATACTCAATTTATCGCCTAGAAAAACAAGACAAGCATCGGCAAAATCCATTGGTAAATCGGCGTATTTGATAATCAACTCTTGGATGCGCTGAAAATCATCGGCTGTGATTGGTTCTATTGTGATTGCGCCCGCATTAATCCAATTTAGAAAATCTACTTGCGCGTTTCTGCTAAAATCTAGGAGGTGCAGGGTTTCAGTGATGGATGCAATTGTCGTGATAAGTTCGCCGTGATTGTTTTTTATAAATTCAACAGATGCCGCATGATAGCTATCGTCGCGGTCAAATAAGGCGATTAGGGGACCTGAATCTATCAATATCTTTCTCATCGTTTGGCTCTTATTTTTTCTTTGATGAGTGCTTTTCTATCCACAGACAAGTTGCTTTGTCCGCTGGCGTGTTTCC
>QMSR01000135.1 GCA_003649695.1 Thermoplasmata archaeon | reverse complement strand
TGTGCGAGAAAAATCAAAAAGGAAAAAGTCTCTGTTGATGTTGATGAAGAATTAAAAAAGAAAAAACTTGAACTTTCTGATGAGATCAAAAGCAGGCTCCAAGAAATCGGTTGGGCAGATTCTCTTGTTGAAATCGAAAAAGCCTATCATAAAAACCCTCGCCTTGTTTCAACTTGGCTTGACCACACCAAAAACATTCCCCAAAAAGAAATTCGCAAGAGTCGTGCCGCATTGTTTCGACACGGCATTCGGACAGGTAATTTTCCCCCTAAGCCTCTTGCCCCTAAAAAATATCATGATTTTGCAGAAGACGAAGATAGTTTTGAGCTAGATGATTTAAAAGACCAAATTGCACAAAATCTACCAATTCATGTAGACCCAAAACTCGGGAAAACATGGGAAACAGTCCTCTCCCAACTTGAAGGGAAAATGCCAAGATCATCGTTCAACACATGGCTTAGAGAAACATATCCGCTCTCTCTCAAGGAAGATATTTTGCAAGTTCAGGCACTTAATGCTGAAGCACGAGACTGGCTAGATAGTCGCGTTAAATCAACGGTAGAAAATATTCTTGTTGGCGTATTAAATTCTCGTGTCGGTGTTCAATTTATTGCGGAGCAAGAATGAACATCCTAATTGTTTTTGCCTTTCTTCTGGTTGTTATCTTTGGCTGCACTTCAATCTCCAATTCATACGCCTCAGCAAAACAAGCCGAAGTAGCTATCGAAGCCAGTAAAACCGCCCAACTCGCTCTTGGTGGGCAAATTGCCATCAGCGTCTTGCCTTCTATGGCGGTCATCATCTTGGTGCTCGTAATTTTAGCCTTGCTCTATCGTCTCCTGAAAAAGCAAATAATCAGCTCAGAATATCCCGCAAATCGTTTTCCACAAAATGACTTTGCAGTTTTAGATGATAGCGACACACTGTATCAATTTCCTGTTTTACGCGATGAAAGAGAAAGTGATTCATCCATATTGCCATCAGGCTGGGGTTGGTAAAACCATGAAATCTTCCCTCTACTTTCTGATTTTGTCGCTACTTATTTTTCTAACGGCTTGCGCCAGCTATGAAGATGCACCTTCACTTACTCCACTTGCTACCCCTTCTCCAATCTTTCTGTCTCCCTTTGACATCACAGCCCAATCCGCGCAAGTAGATGCTCAAAACACGATCACATCTGGACAAGCCATTGCGAGCAATCTCAACTTAACCGCTACAGCAATTAGTCTTCAACAACTTCAGAACAATATGGCTCTCACCCAAGCCGCTTTCACTCAGCAAGCTCAAGCTCAACAGACCGAGACTGCTCAGGCAGATCGTGCCACTGAGCAAGCGGCGATGGTCTCAACGTCTGATGCTCAATTCACAGCCACACACCAAGCAATCGTCTCCGCTACAGCTTGGCCACAAACCGCCACTCCACTGGCTGCAACTGAAATCGCTATTATCGCTGAAGCCACAGAAATAGAACGAAGGCTTTACTGGTCAAGATACGCTTCACCTTTCCTTCTTTTGCTTGGTGCGATAGTTCTCATCGCAATGATAGTAGGCGTAATTATTGCCTTTCGCCGTCTGCTACCAGTCTGGGAGCTACGACTGCGTATGACTACATCGCCAGATGGTGAAACCATTACCTACTTACCCGCGGGCGAAGAAATCAAAGCCCTGATGCCGGGACGCTCCTTCGGCTCTGCGATGCACTCTGGGAAAGAAGAGACAACTATCAGCGGCGTAGCATCTGATCCGGTTTTACAAGATCGCGTTGTCGCTCGCAATCAAGCCATTCGTCTCACAGCACCTCTTCCACCAGGAAGAACGCCACAACAGGCACAACGATTGCTCAATGCGAGCAATCGTTCTGAAGAAAAAGAGAAACCCGTCTTTCATATTTTAGCCCCCACAGAACGCCCACCACTTTTAGACGGAGATACATTAGATATTCTCGAAGGCAAATGGAGTGAAAACCATGACAACTAATCTCAAATTAAATCAAGCTCAAATTATTGCACAAACTGTGCTACGCCTGTTGGAAAACCAAAATCTACTCATTCCCGAGCGTGTCGCTTTTTATGTCTGGCTACGCGGTAAACGAGCGGTACTGATTTTCGATCCGCTCGCACTGCGCAAGCCAGAATCCGTTGTGCAAGCTCTCTTTGTTCATCGTGTCTCAACTGCTTTGGGTGGAAGACGCGTTATCGCCACCAACAGCCGTGGAATCTTCTTGCAGGTCGCTTATCGCACCTTACCGATTATTAAGCTGGGAACGCGAACTTTAGATTTATCTCAACAGCCTTCTCCTCTACACATCCCAGTTGGGCAAAGCAAACGCGGTCCGCTCTGGCTCTCCATCATAGATATGGACAGCATTCTCGTTGGCGGCACTCGGCGGATGGGAAAGACAAATCTCATCCACACATGGATTCTGGCTCTGCTACACGGCAAAACCGCTCGCTTAGTTTTATGGGATGGCAAAGACAACGTTGAGTTTGGGCGTTACGCAAAGAGAGATGGCGTTCTCGTTGTAAACAATTTGGCAAGGGGCATCCAGCACCTTGTTGAAGAGATGAGCCAACGTAAGGTGCTCTTCCAAAAAGCAAAGGTCAATTCCTTAGCCGCTTATAACGCCAAAAGAAAAGCCAAACTCCCACCGCTTGTGCTTATCGTAGACGAAGCCGCTCTGATCCCAGACGAATTGCAGAGTGCCTTATCTCACTTAATCGCCGTTGGTGGTGCTTATGGCATTCATCCAATTATTGCCACGCAACGCCCAGATGCCGAAGCTACAAAAGGAACACTCAAGGCTAATTTGTCCACACGCATTGCTCTCCCAGTGCCCTCCCATCACGATAGCCAGGTCATTCTCGGACGCAGCGGTGCGGAGAAATTGCCGAAGGAAAAGGGACGATTGCTCTTGGTCTGGAACGCCCGCCTCATTGAAGTTCAGGCTTATCTTGCCCCATTGGATGAAGAGCCGGAACGCCCTCATCCCCAAAGCTTGCTCAGCGAACGTGAGCTTCGTCTTGTCGAAGCAGCCCTTGCTGAAAATGGTTGGTTCCGCGTTCGAGAAATTGCGAACCAAGCGGGCGAGAGCCGTGATTGGGTAAACGGTATCGCCAAACGATGGGAGCAGATGGGCTATCTCACAACCGTCCAACGTAACCCAAAAGGTCATCCACAAGGTCGCCGTTTGACTGATTCCCTGCTTGAAACCGCTGGTTTAGGCGGATCTCGGGATTTGGCGGATCAGGCGGAACTGGCGAATTTGGCTTTAAAACAATCAATTTCAATTTAGAAAAGGAGTTTTTTATGAAATCAGCACTTGCACTCGATCCCGGATACGGGAATACCAAAGTTTGCCTCGATGGTCATATAGCGACCTTGCAGTCGGCAATCAGCCGCCCGCAAAAGATAGGCATGGCGGCTATTGGGATGAAGACAGTCGCGAAAGTTAAAACGATTAGTTTAGACGGATACGAGTTTGCTATTGGACCAGATACCTGGCTTTGGGGGAACCTTCTCTCCA
>QMSR01000134.1 GCA_003649695.1 Thermoplasmata archaeon | reverse complement strand
TTAATTTTAATTCTGATATGAAAACAAGACTATTGATCTTCTTAGTATTGATCAGCCTCGTCTTCTTGCCCTTTGCCTCCGGTCAGCAACTCGTCGGCGTCGTCGCCATGCCCTCCTTCTCGCTTAAGCCAGGCGCCGCCTCCTACCCGGCCGCAGACGTGGACGAGTTCGGGAAGCTGCACCTAGCCTACGCCTACACCCCGTTCAACTATTCGAGTCAGAGTTTCAGCGTCTCGGACATGAGGGTCTACTACACCTACTACGACCCGGATGAGGAGGAGTTCTCCACCCCCCTGATGATCTCGCTGGAGAAGGGCACCGCCTACGATCCCGCCATCCACGCGGAGAAGGGCTACGTCTGGGTGACCTGGACCCAGTACTATTATGCCTTCGAGGACCAGCCCGAGGAGTACAACAAGGAGATCTTCCTGGCGGCCTTCAACGGGACCCAGTGGATCGGGCCCGTGGACGTGAGCAAGACGCTGGACGACCACCTCCACCACTCCTCCATAGGCTCCACGCTCTACGTGGACCCGGAGGGGAGGGTCTACGTCTTCTGGTACGAGATCGGCAGGGGGACCTACGGGGTCTACTATTCAGTTTACAACAGGACCTTCGCGGACCCCGACTACTGGTCCTCCATGGGGGACTCCGAGGCCTGGGACGGCCCGCACCTCATATCCGAGGAGGGAGCCTTCGCCTACCAGCCCAACGGAGGCGTGGATCCGCAGGGATACGTGCACATCGTCTACTGGCAGAGGATCAAGGGCCTGGACTGGGACCTGTTCTACGTGAAGCTCAAGGATGGGGCCATCGTCGAGGGCCCGACCAAGATCTTCGACGGCGAGAAGCAGAGCGTCAACCCCAAGCTTGCCGTGGACCCCCTGGGCAGGCTGCACGTCTTCTGGCACGAGGTCATCCAGCTCTCCGGATCAGACAAGTACTTCGCCATCATGTGGATGATGAACGACGGAAGTGGCTGGAGCCAGCCGGTCGAGATCACGAACTACTCCGGCAACGTCCTCTTGGGCAGGAACGCACAGCCCAGGATGGCCTTCACCCCCGACGGGAGGGCCTACATCATCTGGAGAAACCCGGAAAAGGATGAGGTATACTTCGCCTACTACGACGGGTCATCCTGGAGCTCCTGGATCAACCTCTCCAACTCACCGGGCAGCTCTGCCGGGTACTCGATCATCGCCGATGAGGGGGGTGTGGCGCACGCGATCTTCGTCGACAGCACCAGGGGCCACTCTGAGCTCTACTACGGACTCATCAACGGGACGGAGGTAACCGGTTTCGCCACGGTCCAGACCACGCTCACCATGTCCTCCGGCGGCGCAAACCCGCCCAGGATCCTCCCCGGACCCGGCGACTACGACTACGTGATCTTCGTCTCCTTCCCCGTAGGCGTTTACCCCGAGCTCGAGCAGCACATTTATTTCATGGAAATCAGCCCCATGGCGGCAGAGTACAAGCTTGACAACTACGAGGTCAGGTCCCTGGACACTACCTTCATGTCGGCCAGGATCTACCAGTTCGTCGAGGACTTCCAGGACCGCCTTGGAAGTGCTGAGAGGGCAATCGCCGTGGCCCAGGAGGCCATAGCCGCGCTCACGAGCAACATGAGCGCGGTGCAGCAGGACCTTTCCTCGCTCCAGTCCTGGCTCTCCGAAGTGGACCAGACGGTCTCGGACCTCTCCCAGCAGGTGGGAGTGCTCGAGGGCAGGGTCGAGGACCTGGAGTCCAGCGTTGGGACCCTGCAGGACGACCTCCAGCAGCTGGCCGACGCCCTGAGCGCCCTGGACCAGCGCTTCCAGGACGCCAACGAGACCCTTAACGAGCTCGTTTCCAACTTCAACAGCCTCTCCAGCACCGTCGACAACATCGACTCCAGGGTCTCGGACCTCGCCTCCAGGCTGGACCAGGTGGAGAGCGACTTCCAGGACTTCAAGAGCTCCCAGGAAGACCAGATCTCCAATCTCCAGGACTCCATCAGGGCCGTGAAGTTGGTCGCCTACTCGGCCTCCGTCATAGCCATCGTCCTCGCCCTGGTGGCCCTCGCCCTCGTGGCCAGGAAGTGATCTTTTTATCCCCCCATTTTTTCTTTTCCACGGGCCACCGTAGCTCAGCAGGTGGAGCGCCGCCTTGGTAAGGCGGAGGTCGCGGGTTCGACTCCCGCCGGTGGCTCCACCAACGGTTAAGATTTTATCCCCAACGGGGATTAGTCGGGCGGCGGGCGTGGTGTAGCCTGGTCAGCACGAGGGCCCCCCAAGCCCTCGTCCCGGGTTCAAATCCCGGCGCCCGCACCACGAGCTTTTTCTCCCCCTGGACGTTGGAAGAGCGTGGGTCTGGCCGAGCTCCCCCTCCACGGCGGGAGGGCACCGAGGTGGCTCTTCCGGAGGATGGTTCGCCTAGCCAGGCCCATAGTCACGTTGGTGGTCGAGGAATACGGGACCGCGGAGCTCCTCCGCCGCCTGGCGGACCCCTTCTGGTTCCAGGCCCTCTCCCTGGTCCTGGGATACGATTGGCACTCCTCAGGGACCACTACTGTGACGACGGCCGTCCTCAGGGAGGTCCTGGCCGACGGCGAACTCGGGGTGATGGTGGCCGGCGGGAAGGGGAGGGCCTCCAGGAGGGCCCCGGAGGAGATCAGGGTGGGGGGCGAGCTCCTGGGGCTCAGCGACTCCAAGATCGAGGAGCTCATCAGGAGTAGCAGGCTCTCAGCCAAGGTGGACAACGCGGCCCTCCAGGACGGGTTCTCCCTGTACCACCACGCCATCTTCTTCGACTCCTCGGGCAGGTGGACTGTGGTGCAGCAGGGCATGATGCCGGAGAGGAGGCTAGCCAGGAGGTACCACTGGTACGGCCCCAGCGTCGGGAGCTTCGTCAGGGAACCCCACTTTGGGATAGCTTCCGACGCTCCTCCGGGGAGGGCCCTGAACATGGTGGCCCTGGAGTCCGAGGGGGCCAGGAGGGCCTCCGTGGACGCAGCCAGGGAGGGACCGAGGATCCTCTCCTCCGCCCCCAGGGAACAGAGGCTCCTGTCCGAGTACTTCGGGGAGAGGGTGCTCCGCATGCCCTGGAAGGTGAACTGGGACGCCCTCCGGAGGCTCTACGAGTTCCAGCCCAGAAACTACGAGGAACTGCTCGGGATCCGGGGCGTCGGGCCGGCCACCGTCAGGGCCCTGGCCTACATAGCAGAGGTGGTCTACGGTGAGGAACCCTCCTGGAGGGACCCCGTTAAGTTTTCCTTCGCCCTGGGCGGTAAGGACGGGGTGCCAAGACCAATAAATCTCAAAACCTACGAAGAAACCATAACCTTCATGGAAGAACTCGTCTCGGACGCCCTCGGAAAAGAAGTGAAAGAGAAATTCCGTAACCTATTTAAAAGGATTAATATATATTATACTATTAAAAATAATTCATTTTAAAGGCATTCACGAACTAGAAATTTGCGAGACCCAACCGGATCATGAGGGGAAATGGGAGATATTTGCGATATTCGAAAAGCCAGTTGATCAATTAATTAATAGT
>QMSR01000133.1 GCA_003649695.1 Thermoplasmata archaeon | reverse complement strand
TTCGCCGGCAGCCTTCGCCCCGGGTTCGCCGGCAGCCTTCGCCCCGGGTTCATCTTTCGCTGACGGTTCATCGTTGCCCTTGGCAGACGGCTCGTCGCTGCCCTTCGCTGACGGCTCATCTTTTGTTTTCTTCGCGTCTTTCGCCTTTTTCGACGCATCAGCAGCTTTGGCCGGATCTTTGGGTTCCTCGGCCTGCGCGACGCGTACGCCGAGCTTCGATCGCGCGTCTGCAGCGAACGGAAACGCCAAGATCACAACGGCGACCCACGACATGGCAAATAGGAGACGATTTTTCGACACGTGACACCTCGTCCTTCGTCTTTTGAACACGGAACAAGCGCTCAACTATAGCAAACTCTTACGCCAAAGGCGGAGACGTCGGAAGCGGAAGCGGAAGATGAAATAGCGAACGCGAGAATGGACAGGCCCTTAGGCGTTATGATCGATCCCCAACGCTTTCATCTTCTTGTAGAGATGGCTGCGTTCGAGGCCCAGAGCTTCCGCTGTCTTCGAAACGTGTCCTGCGTTGTCCGTCAGGGCACCGAGAACAATCTCCCGCTCAGCGGCGGCGATTTGCTCTCGGAGCGCCACGCCACGACGATAAGCGGTCTGAACCTTTTTTACCGAAGGCAAGATCGCCTGAACGTCCGCGTCGTGGATGTCACCATCCGTCAAAATAACGAGGCGCTCGATGCTGTTTTTGAGCTCCCGAACATTTCCCGGCCAGTCGTGCTGCATCAGGAGCGTGACAGCAGCCTGATCCATGTCCTTGGGCCGTCGCCCGTGAAGCGCGCAGGCGTGCCCAAGAAAATGCTCGACGAGGAGGGGAATATCGCTGCGCCGTTCACGCAGAGGCGGCAGCTCGATCGGCACGACGGCGAGGCGATAGAAGAGATCTTCTCGAAAACGCCCGGCGGCGATCTCCTCGGGCATCCTCTTATTCGTCGCGGCGACGATACGCACGTCTACCTTCAAAGTGTCGGTGCCGCCAACCCGCTCGATCTCGCCCTCCTGAAGTGCTCGCAAGACCTTCGCCTGAGCGCTCGCCGACATATCTCCGATCTCGTCGAGAAAGAGGGTTCCTCCGTCTGCGACCTCAAATTTCCCTTTTCGGGAACGCGTCGCGCCGGTGAAGGCGCCCTTCTCATGGCCAAAGAGTTCACTCTCTATCAGATCTTGTGGTATCGCCGCGCAGTTGACCTTGATGAAGGGGTTATCGACTCTGGGAGAACCTTCGTGGAGAGCCCGGGCTACGAGCTCTTTGCCCGTACCGTTTTCTCCCGTGATCAGAACGCGCCCAAGAGTCGGCGCCGTCTTGTGGATCACATCGAAGACCCGCTTCATCACGGGACTCGACCCGAGCATCTCCCCCTCGTCGCCGCGCGCGGCCTTGAGACGTGCGTTCTCTTCACGGAGACGCCCGAGGGCCAGCGCGTTGTCGATCGTAATCAGGAGACGCTCCGTTGAGAGAGGCTTCTCAACAAAATCTTGGGCTCCGAGCTTCGTCGCCTCGACGGCGGTCTCGATCGTCGAATGACCGCTCATCATGACGACCGGGAGATCGGGCCAGGTCGCTTTGAGACGGCGCAAGATCTCGATACCGTTAATCTCGGGCATCGCGACGTCTAGGAGCACGAGGTCAGGCGCCTTTGTCGCGACCGCATCGAGAGCAAGAGAACCCGATCTCGCTGTTATCGCGTGGAAATCTTCGAGTTCCAAAGCGCGTCGCAAAGAAGTGAGGATATTGGGCTCGTCATCGACGATCAGCAGGGTCGCCTTGGTCATAAACGGCACCATAGCGCGTGAAGCATCCTCCTGGGGGGAGATTTCGCTCCGTTTGAGAAGAGAAGATGAGCATTCATAACGCGTTGACACTACAGGCCACCCGGCTTAGTGTCGGATGCCGTTTTGGGACCTCCCAAGAAGGTATTTGCGACGAAAGAGTCCTCGTTTCACGGCGTCTGAAAACATCGACAGTTTTTCGATCGGGTGGTCAAAGCACTGCCTGGGATTTTAAGACAAAGAGGAGGCGGTATGCCACGCTCGCTTTGGACCCTCACGGTACTAGGAAGCCTCTCCATTCTTTTCGGTGCCTGCACACCGAAATATCCCAAGTGCGACAACGATGAGCACTGTAAGGAGAAAGGGGAGTATTGTGTCAACGGCATGTGCCAACAATGCCGCGATGACAAGAACTGCGAGAAGGGGCAACAGTGCAAAGCAGGTCGCTGCGAAGCGATCCCCGGCTACTGCGAGAGCAAGGACGAGTGCCCTCCCGGCCAGGTCTGCAAAGCAAATCGCTGCTCGCCTTGTGCCAACGACGCCGAGTGTGGTGAAGGCCTGAAATGCAATAATGGCAAATGCGTCAACTGCATCACGGACAGCGACTGCCCAGAAAACAACGAATGCCAAAACGGCGTCTGCGTTGCTCCGCCACCGAAAGCCGTTCAGGGCCCATGTCAGCCTGCGGCGGTCTTGTTTGACTACAACGAGTCCGTGCTGACCTCGAAGGCAACCGCCGCGCTCCGCGACGCCGCGAAATGCATTAAGTCTGTTGCCGATCGCAAGATGCGTGTCGAAGGACATTGCGACCCCCGCGGGACCGAGGAATACAACCTCGCCCTCGGCGACCGTCGCGCGCGCTCTGTCAAAAAGTACCTCCGCCGCCTGGGCGTCAAGAAGAGAAAGATGCGCTCCGTCTCCAAGGGTAAGCTGGAAGCGACGGGTTCCGATGAAGGAAGTTGGGCCGAAGACCGAAAAGCTAAGTTCATCTGGGAATAGGCAGTTCATCTGGGTATAGGCTAGGCTTCGCCAACAGCCCTCTGGGTTGATCTTCGGGCCCTCATGACCCTTATGATCGCCACCAACTCTTGAGAACCTCGTCCGACGCGCTCCCCGAGCCATCGCATGTTTCGCAAGCTCCCCGACGTTGCGCGTCCCTCTCTCGTCGAGGAGAGCCTCCCATGACACGCCATCCCAAAATCCCTTTCTCTTCTTCTCATCGGTGCCTTCTGGCCTTTGGGATCCTCTTCGCGCTCGGGTCATCAGGGTGCATGACCTCGGGCGAAGGCGATAAGCTCAAGAAAGATGTCGCCGTACTCCAAGCTCAGCTTGCCGCCTCGCAGCTCCAAGCCGAGAAAGGTCGCAAAAAGCTTAAGAAGGTCCTAGAGCAAGCCACGGGGATGCTCAATCGGAACAACGCTGATGTGGGGGCACAGGTCGAGCGCCTCGAGAGCAATCTCCGCAAGATCTCTGGAACGACCGAAGCCAACAGCAAGACCGTGGCAGATCTGGGCAAGAGCTTCTCGGAGTTCCGGGCGAAGATCGACGTCAAGCTCGAGCGACTCGCCATCGGCGCACCCAAGAAAAAACAAGCGCCGGTCCCCGAAGATAAAGAGAAGCTCTTTGCGGCAGCGCAGCTCCAAGGGAGTCACGGAAAATACGCCGAAGCCCGTCGCCTCTTGCGCCATTTCATCAGCCGCTTTCCGGGAGATCCCCGCGTCCCGAACGCCTACCTCATGCTCGGCGACACCTACTATCG
>QMSR01000132.1 GCA_003649695.1 Thermoplasmata archaeon | reverse complement strand
GCTATGGTTATGCGGGTTCTCTTTCTTCCTGGGGGCGTTGTGGGTCCGCCTGGGTAGCCGCCTATTGTTCTTATCGCCTTTAGGGCTAGTTTGTCTGCTTCGCCTGGCTTGTGGGTTTTCCATTCTGGGTTGTGCTGGGGTTTTTCTGGGTTTAGCCAGCCTGGTGTGAATTGGCTGAGCTGGTGTGGCTTCATGGCTATGCATGATACGTCTAGTTGTCTGTGGAGGCTTAGTGGTGCTGTGAATACTCTCTGGGGGTCTATGAGGTTTTCGATCTTTATGTTGATGTTTCTGGGGAGTTGTGTTTTTTCTAGCTGTTTTCGAGTCTTTTCTAGGATGTACTGTACTATGCTGTAGGCTATGTCGAGCGGCCTGTACTTCTGGTAGAGGCTTTGTGAGATTGCTTTTTCGTGTATGTGGACGTGTATGCCTCTTCCGCTCCACTTTATCCAGACGCTTTCTTGTACTCCTTCTTTTTGGATCTGTTCTACTAGTATCTTGGCGACCGTGATTGTGTGTTTCCACCATTCTGGCCTGGAGTCTATGTCCCATGAGGGGGTGTAGGCGTACATGTTGGATGGGGTTAGGTCTTGTTTTGTCTCCAGTCTGTGGTAGAGTGCGGCTGTTCCGTAGAATGTTCTGGGTTTACAGAATGATAGCCTGTGTAGGGTTGCGAGTACTTGTTGTGGTGTGTCTATTTTTAGCGGCTTGTCGCCAGCGTAGCGTATTAGCATGTATCTTCCGTCTTTTAGCCTTTTTTGGCAGTGTACTGCTACCCAGCGGTCTTTTAGAAAAGCCGAGATTTCTTTCTGGACTGTGGGTTTGGTGTAGTACTTGTAGGGGTCGGTCAAGAGTTGTCCCTCTGTGGGTATATTCGGTTTTATTGTATAAAAGGTGGTGTTGTATATTCGGGTTTAAAAACAATTGTGAGAGAAGAGGGGATAAGTTAATGGGGTAAAAACTACTGTTCTAGTATTTTCAGTAGGCTTGTTATTTCGATTATTGTTTTTTCTATGTCTTTTTCTATCTGGTCTATGTTTTCCTTGTACTCTTTTTTGTCCATTCTACCAGCCTTGAATGCTCTCTCTACGCGTTCCAGGTTGTGGAAGTGTTCTCTCAGCCTTGCTGTCAGCTTGTCCATTTCTTTGACGAGGTTGTTTCCTGGCTCGCCTAGGCTTGCTGCGAGTGATTTTATCTTTTTGATGTAGGCTTCGTCACGCCTTGTGGCTTCTCTTATGGCGTTTATCATCTTTGTTGTTCCGACTTTCTTTTCTCTCATTTTTCTTAGGCGTTCGATCAGGGACCTGTATAGTTCTTCTCTCCTGGACAGGAGGCGTTCTATCTCGGCGATTGTGTCTTCTTCGAGCTTCTGAAGCGTCTTCTCTTTTTGTTTTTCTATTCTTCCCTTCTTTCCACTATAGTAGGCATATCCCGCTATAGCGGCTATAGCGATTACTGCTAGGGCTATGAGGGGGTAGGGGATGTTTTCCTCCTTTATCTGGGTGATTGAGACCTTTACTGGCGGGTAGAAGTTTTCGATGAGGATTGGGCCGGGGTTTTTGAGGGTATAGCATGTGTATTTGCCGACTTTTTCTGTGGATGTGATGGTGTAGTCTATTGTGGCCTCTCCCTCTACGCAGACTTTAACGGTGTAGCTGTCTGGGGCGACGTAGACGCCGTAGCCGAAGAAGGGGTCTATGGTGTTTTCGGTCATGTTGACCGCAGTATAGATCGTTATTGTGGTTTTCTGTCCCTGTCCTTCTGGGGGAGCCCTAAGGGAGATTGAGAGTAGCTTGTATTTTTTGGCCCCGTATATTTTCCAGTATCTTTCGGGGTAGAAACCTAGCGGTCCTTCTATCTTCTCGACTACGAGGTCTTTGGGGAGCCTTAGCCCGAGACGTGTGGAGGGTCTGTTGGTCAGGAGTACTAGTGTTATGTTGTCGGCTATCTCTGCCTTGTCTTTGTGCAGTATTATCATCCTGTCTATTCTCTCCATCTTGGTTACTGCGACATAGTTTACTGAGATGTTTCCGCGTAAGACTATGGTTGTTCCGGCTGGCACTGTGTCGTTGAACTTGACTGTTCCTCTCTCAGCCTTCCCTACGGGTGGTGTCTCAACCTCAACGTATAGGCTGCGGAAGTCTACTGTGCCTGTAACGTTTGCGCCGTAGCCTATTGGGGAGAGGGTGACTGGTATCTCGAAGAAAACTGTGTTATTGACTATGTTTACTGCCTTCCCGTATATGCTGGTTATGTTGGCCATCTTGACGGGCGCTGGTAGGTCGAACACAAGCTTCCCGTCCTCCACACGACCCTTCACTATTTCGTCGCCTATTGTGATAAAGGATACCAAGAACCTGTCCTCTATGCCGGAGATGTTCAACTCTATCCTGCTGGTCGGCTGAGGATATGTTATCCTTACGAACGTCACGGCCTTGTCAAACTCTATTCTGCCCTGAACCGAGACCTCCACTAATGTTTCGCCTTGAGCATAAATCTGTGGAAGACATGCTGTGGCGAGAAGCACTAGTGTAAGGATTACTGCAAGTAGCGAGCGTTGCATGTTTTCCACTTCTAACACCTCAATATGAAAGGCTTAGACACATTTTAATCCTTCTTTACTGTCGAGCTGTATGACAATGAAATATTCTTTATAAGCGCGTCCTATTGTTTATGTTGAGCTTGTGTCATGAAGGTATATATAGAGACGTATGGCTGTTGGCTAAACAAGGGCGAGAGCCAGGTTATGGCCTCTCTGCTCGAGAAAAGGGGGGCTAGGCTAGTTGAGAGTATCGATGAAGCCGACGTTGTCATCGTGAATACCTGTGCTGTACGCGGAGACACTGAGACTAAGATGCTTCGCAGGATAAGGGAGCTTGAAGATTACAGGAGAAAGCTGGGGTTTCGGCTCGTGGTGGCTGGATGCTTAGTCAATATTCGTCCTAAGACGATACTTGAGATCAGCCCCGAGGCGAGCCTAGTAGAGCCGGATGCGGTCGAGAAGATAGGGGATGTCGTGTTTAGCGACAAGCAAGTCTTCTTTGTCCGCCAGTACAGGGGCTCCAGAACCATCCTGCCGAGGTATAGTGGCGGACCGACATATGTTGTTCCTATACAGACCGGCTGTCTTGGTAACTGTGCTTTTTGTGTGGAGTGGGTTGGGCGTGGGAGAGGCGTGAAGAGCTATAGTCCTCGTCTCATAGTTGATGCTGTTTTAGATGCGGTGAGGCGAGGAGCTAAGGAGGTCTACTTGACTGGTCAGGATGTGGCAGCTTATGGTGTGGATATTGGTTTGTCGCTTGTGGATTTGGTGGAGGCTATTCTTGAAAGCGTGGAGGGCGAGTATTGGATCAGGCTGGGGATGATGGAGCCTCTGCTCACGTTTAAGCAGATTGACAGGCTTTTGGTCCTGGTTCGTGACGAGAGGATGTATAAGTATTTCCACATTCCTGTGCAGTCTGGAGATGATAGGGTTCTCAGGCTTATGAATAGAAAGTACACTGTGCAGCAGTACAAGGACCTTGTGGGGAAGATTAGGAAGGGTCTGGGCAGGTGGCACAGCCTTG
>QMSR01000131.1 GCA_003649695.1 Thermoplasmata archaeon | reverse complement strand
CTCGCGCACCGACAACCCACGCCTGCGTGCCTTACGAGTAAAGGCGCCCTCCCGTTTCACCGCGCGCTGAATCCACCGGCGTACCCGCCGTCTGACACGTCTCACCCTTCCTGCCATGGCACAATACGCCTCCCGCACGAATCTACACCAGCAAAGATAACCCTGTCAACTTATTCCGGCAGATAAAAATAGCTACGCCTTCCTGGAGATGCAGGGAAGTCTACGATACGTGATTCGTGCCGCGTGCTGCGGTAGTGCAACAGCATATGCTCTGAATGCAGAGTATAAGTATTATATTCAGAGCATAGCATAGCTTAGCGCTGCTAGTATAGCTCTCTTAGAGCATAGCAATAGCAAAAGCATACTAAGCTATGCATATAGCTATGCAGCGCATATTTAATCTTTTGCGAAGAAGCTATAATAGCGCTTTCAGCTATTAAGCGTTGCTTTAATAAGAGCTCTTCCTGCACTGCTAAGCGCATATGCTATATGCATGGACTACACTTCTTCTTTGCATCTATGGAGAGCTTACCGCGAACTCTGACTCCCAGAGCTCTCTGTATCTCTGTCCAACGGCCAGCCTCGCTTGTCTTTCCGTGTCTGAGTCTCAGGTGCCTGTTCCGTAGCCGGAGATCGTTTCTGAGCGACGATCTCCCCCTGACTGGTATCACCCTACTTGTCAGGGGGTAAAATCGCTGTACGGGCCTCTCACAACGTTTTTCAGGGTATCAGCATTCCCAGGTCGAATTGCGTTTCCTCGGTACTTGCAGGCGATAACCAAGGAATTGTGGCATCATCACTACATATTGTGTTACTTTGCGCCGCAAAGTACAGGATGTTGCGTATAGCGCTTCCTCATGGCGGGTTTGACGGGTTTCTGGCGGAATTCAGGTATTACCCTCAAAAGAGGGGAAAAATAAGGGTACTTACCTCTCCGCCATAGCGCGCCGCTTCGGCAAAGGCACAGAGGAAATGTGCTGGGGGGGGTGGGGAGGGGGGAGTCCCCCTGCCCCCTCACCCCCACCGCGCGGGTGCGGCGGGGCGCGTGGGGGACCCCTGGGGGGTTGCAGCGCCGCCGCCCAACATCGCGCCCGCATTCGCGCGCCCGCACACCCGCGCCCCGCTCTCGCGGGCGCGCGCGCACTCGGCACAACACATGCAGGGCAGTGAGAGGGAAGGGGGGGGCGGGGGCTGTCCCGCCCCGTCCCGCCCTGCCCCGCCCGCCCCACCCTATCCCCGCCCCAGCCCTCCCCACACCCATCCACACCCACCCCAGAACCCACCAACGCAACGCATCGATGCGCACATGCGAGAACTGAGAATACAGGGTTTAGAAGATGAGAACAGGGAAACACAACATGTAGTGGTGGATACATAGGGCAACGCTACATCTGGTGGTCTTGGGGTCAGAATGTGTCAAGGAAAACATTGGCATGGGATGTGCTGAAAGAAACACACGTCATGAAGGCAACCCAGACAGAAGGAGGAAAGACAATGGAGATAGTCTGTTATAATCAAGTCAACCGCGGCGATTGGTGCCAGGAGATCTACGATACCCAATCCCGCAATGCCGGACGCCGGGCGCGTCTTCTGCGGCGTGCTGGGTATGATGTGCGCGTACAAGCGCTTGGTCCGCAGATTACCCGAGTAGGCCGCGTGAAAATGACAATCCTGCATATCACACCCGGCACGCATCAGGATACCTACGATCTGCCACCGGTCAAAATCGAGCGTCTGTAAGCCAAGCCCCACCCGCCGGGGCAGTACAGGCGGGCGGCAAGGCCGGGCCGGAACACGGCAGGGAGAAGCCCAGATGAGATATCACGAATACCTACAGCAGTTCGGAGTCTATATGTACCTGTGCACTGTGGAACAGCAGTCACCGACCTCACCGGATAGCTGTTTGCGATCTAGCCAGGGGTCGGTTCACCATATCCCGCCCCTGTCGGCCATCGTAGGCTACCTTCGGGCTGCCTATGGGATTGAAGTGAACCCACTTCCTGCACTCCGCCGCCTCATACGGCGGTACAATGACGAGCCTGGCGAGTGGAAGTATTTCCACTGCGAGCAGTGCGCCCGCGAAGCGGTGGAGTCTCAAAGCGAACCGGCAGTTCTCTTTGTGCCGCGCCATGAGATCCCATCGCCAGCTGTAGTCTGGTGGCCGTGGCGCCACCAAGCGAAAGATCCGGAACCGCCCTACATCAACATGGTGTAGGGCGGCCCCGCCCCCGCGCTGGCGGGCAAAAATAGGCGCGGCGGACTGAGCCCCCGTTAGAGGCTCGCGGGAGAGCCCCGCTTGGGCCGAGAGGCCCGGCGGGGCTTTTTGCTTGTGGGATGCAGCGCATGGAGGGACAATGATGGACAGCCGACAGGCAATTGAGACGCTCGCGCAGAGGTACTCACTGCGCGACGAGGAGAGGGCGGCCTTACGCGCCGTCCTCTCCCTTACCAAGTCCCCCGGCGCCCGGGGGTTGCTTATCGAGGGCCCCCCGGGCGCGGGCAAGACCTACCTGGCCGAGGCGCTGGCCTCTGCCCTCGGCTTGCCACTCGTGGTATATCAGTGCCACGAGTGGAGCGACGCCGATGAGCTCTACGTCGGCGTCGACGTGACGGCTGCCGTCGCCGGCGATGCCGACGCCGTGCGGCAGCCGGGGGTACTCCTTCTGGCCGCCCAAGCCAGCCGGCAGGAGCCGCGGGCTTGCGGGCTGAGTGCTGTCCTGCTCATTGACGAGTTGGACAAAGCACCGGCCCGGGTCGAGGCGCTTTTGCTGGACTGGCTCCAGTCCGGCAGGACACCGGTCCGTCCCGGCGTTCAGGTCCAAGCGGATCTGAGCCGCCTGCTGGTGGTTATCACCAGCAATGGTGCGCGCCCTCTCTCGGAGGCGCTCATCCGCCGCCTCCGGCGGGTGCGAATGCAGGCGCTGCCGGAGTCCGCCTGCGCCACTGCGGTCCGGCGGATCCTGCCGGATGTGCGGCCTGGAATCATCACACTCGTCACCCGCGCGGCCTACCAGGTAGCGCGGGCAGAGAACCGTGAGGGCGGCACCGTGCAGGAGATTGCGCGGTGCGTAGAGGAGTGCTTGCTTGCAGAGCGCGAGGCCGACATCCGCCTTGCGCTGGCGGGCTGGCTGGCGCGTACCGATGACGGTGCCCGAGCGGCCCGCCGCTCGTCGCTCGCCCCTGCCATCTGGGGCGAGGTCCTGGCGTCTCGGAGGGTGTCGTCGTGATGACACTCCGAGACATACGGCGGCTCATGGCCCGTGGGTGGACGATCACCGTCTACCCATCGGGCGCCATGAGCGCCGAGAGAGGGAGGGCGTATCGCCCCTCTCTGCCTGGGTACTGGCCGCACTCGTGTGATAGGGTACGGCTGACCCCGGCAATGGTGGACCGTGCCGCCCGCCGCATCGGCTGGCGCACCCCCCTGACCGAGGGGCTGCGGCGGCGGGTAGCGCGGCCGAAGGGGACAAGCGAGGTGCGGCCGCAGGGGCTCTGTCCATCCGAGGACAGCCCCTACCATGGCGGTGACGGTGCCTCGGGCGAGGTTCTGACCCCCGTGCCTATGCCCGG
>QMSR01000130.1 GCA_003649695.1 Thermoplasmata archaeon | reverse complement strand
GGACCCCCGTCGATGGGCCTCCCCATCCCGTCGAGGATCCTCCCCAGCATGTCCGAGGATACCGGGAGGCGGAAGGTCTCGCCCTTGAGGCGGACGCTGCTCTTCACCAGGTCCAGCTCGCTGAGGCCACCGAACACCTGGATCACCGTGACCTCCCTGCTGACGTCCACCACCTGGCCCAGCCTCGTCTCCCCCGCCTGGGTCGTCACCTCCACGATCTCCCCGTACTTCACCCCGGGAAGGGACTCAGCGATCAGGAGGGAGCCCCTGGCGCTCTTCAGCCTCGTGGTCTCCCTCACGACCATCAGGAACCACCCCCTAGCCTGGAGAACTCCTCCTCCATCTCCCTCATGAGCTCCTCGTAGAGGGCGTCGAACTCGCGGAAGTCGGTCTCCTTCGCCCTCGCTATGCGGTATCTGACGGGGAGCTTCACGATCTCGGACACGGGAACCCCCTCCTCCACGAGCTCCTTGGCCCTGCGGTAGAAGGCCATGATGAGCTTCATGAGGAGGTGGGTCTTCCTAGGCGGGGAGTATGAGTCGAACTCCGAGAACGCGTTCTGCCTCAGGAAGTCCTCCCTGATCATCCTCGCTATCTCCAGCGTGAGCTTGTCCCTCTCCGGGAGGGCCTCCATCCCCACGAGCCTCACGATCTCGGAGAGCTCCGCCTCCTCCTGGAGGATCCTCATGGCCTCGGCCCTGAACTCGGGGAACTCCGGACCCACGTTCTCCGCCCACCAGCCGGAGACGATTTCGGAGTAGAGGCTGTAGCTGGTGAGCCAGCTTATGGCGGGGAAGTGCCTCTGGTTCGCGAGGTTCACGTCCAGGGCCCAGAGGGTCCTCACGTACCTGAGCGTGTTCTGCGTCACGGGCTCGGAGAAGTCCGCACCCGGGGGGCTGACGGCCCCCGTGATGGTCAGGGAACCCTCCCTCTCCGGGGATCCCTGGCAGACTACCCTGCCCGCCCTCTCGTAGAACTCGGCCAGCCTGGAGCCGAGGTAGGCGGGGAATCCCTCCTCCCCCGGCATCTCCTCCAGCCTCCCGGAGATCTCCCTCATAGCCTCGGCCCACCTGGAGGTCGAGTCGGCGACCACCAGCGCGTGGTAGCCCATGTCCCTGTAGTACTCCCCTATCGTGACCCCGAGGAAGACGCTCGTCTCCCTCGCGGCCACGGGCATGTTGGATGTGTTCGCTATAAAGACGGACCTCTCCAGGAGGGGCCTCCCGGTCTCGGGGTCCTGCAGCCTGCGGTACTCGTGCAGCGCGTCGGCCATCTCGTTGCCCCTCTCGCCGCAGCCCACATACACCTTGATCTGGGTGTCGGACCACTTCGTCAGCTGGTGCTGCATGACCGTCTTCCCCGTGCCGAAACCGCCGGGAATGGCGCCCTTTCCCCCCTTAGCGATCGGGAACAGGTAGTCTATGATCCTCGTACCCGTTATCATGGGGATCTCCGGGTCCAGCTTCCTGGCGTGGGGCCTGGGGGTCCTGACGGGCCACCTCTGGAGCATCGTGATGGGCTCCTCACGACCATCCGCCTCCACCCTGGCTATCTCCTCCTCGACGGTGTAGTCCCCCTCCTCGGCGAGTCGGACCAGCCTCCCGGAGACGCCGGGAGGGACCATGATCAGGTGCCTCACGAGCGGGGTTTCCTCGACGTGCCCCAGCACATCCCCGGGGCCCACGCGGTCGAGCCCCTCCCTGGGGACGAAGTGCCACTTCCTGTCCCTGGGGAGGGCGTTGAGCTTGACGCCCCTGGTGACGAAGTCGCCGACCCTGTGCCAGAGCTCGGAGAGGGGCCTCTGGATCCCGTCGAAGATGGAGCCCACGAGGCCGGGTCCGAGCTCGGCCACCAGCGGGTTTCCGGTGCCCCTCACGGGCTCCCCCAGGGTGAGGCCGGTGGTGTCCTCGTAGACCTGGATGATGGCCTTCTCCCCCTCGAGACCTATGATCTCGCCTATCAGCCTCTCTTCTCCGACCTCGACCACCTCGTACACCATGGAACCCTTCATCCCCTCGGCGATCACGAGGGGACCCGAAATCCTCCAAATTCTCCCTTCCGCCATGACCATCACAACCTCATGGCATAGCCCAACATCCGCCTAACCATGAGGGTATAATACCTTTTTACCTCTCCCTCGTCCACGACGCCGGGCCGGGGGATCCTCAGCACGATGGGGTATATTTCGCCCCTCCTCCTCTTCACCTTCACGTCCCCCTCGAGGCCCTCCTCCACGAGCACTATACCCACGTCGCCCTTGAGAGCATCCTCAAGCGCAGACGTGCTTCCCTCCTCAATGAGGACCTCGACCCCCAGGGAGGACATGAGGGAGAGGAAGCTGCGCGATCCGTACGCCACGACCTTCATCTCCCGCATCACGGGTCTCATGGCAACCCCCTCAGGACCTCCACGAGCTTCCCCGCGCGCCTGTAAATCGCGGTCGAAAAGTACAGGTGCCTGTAGATAGACCTTTCAGCGAGAAGAGAGAAGAAGGCTCCAACGAATACATCGCCAACCACCGGATCCCCGGAAAGGGCGTGCCAAACTGAGGACGCGAGGGAAATGTCCATGATGAGCGCTGAGAACTCCGGTCTCTCCATGGCCCTCGATAGGAGGGGATAGCCCAACTCCGCGATCACCCTGGGTCCGCCCCCGGAGGCCACGGCCTCGGGTGAGACGTTCCCGCCGGGAAAGACGTCTTTACCTCCGGCGACCAAGAGGGCAAAGTTCCAGTGATCCACGATGATCCTGAGCACCCTTGAGAGCCTGGTGCCCTTTGCCCATTTCCCCATTTTCTCTAGTGTAATTTCCATCAGTGAATGCTTGGGGTTCTCGGACTCCAGGGCGTTTGCCAGCTCCGTGAATCCGTGCAGGCGGAGGATCCTCGCCGCATCCTCCTTTCCCTTCCCCACCAGCTCGCCGGCGAGCACGTCGTTCTCCAGGATCCCGAAGGCGAGGTACGATCTTGAGCCGTTCATGAGGGAGGAGAGGTTCACGAAGTCTGTATAGGCCTCCGCGAAGTGCAGGGCCGGTACCTGGCCTGCCACGCTGCGGATCGCTCTGGACGCCTCCCGGAGCTCGTCGGACACGAACTCGTCCACCGCCACCTCCGGCTCCGGGGACTGGGAGATGTGGGCGACGATCGGTCTGTCGGACAGTGCCTCGAGGGCCGATCGCCAATCGCCCGTCTCCGCCGCCCTCAGGATCCTGTTTATCGGAGTCAGCCTCGAGGCCAGGGAGAGGCTGTAGGAGGATGCGTAAGCCCTCGAGGGGAGGGAGATCAACGCCCCTCACCGAAGAGGGATGCCATGACCTCGTGCATCCTCTTCTCCAGATGCTCCTGGAGCCTCTGCTCGTAGGAGTTTAGGACCTTCACGCCGCCGTCGGCAGTCGATACTATGGCTCCCCCGGAGATCTCGGCTGTCACGATTTCTGCCTCGATCCCCAGCTCAGAGACAATCCTCTTCGCGATCTCCAGGTCTCTCGGGGAGACGGCGATCACGACCCTTCCCGGGGGTATGTATTTCAGGGCCTCCTGGATCAGGGAGCGGAGGGATTTCTCCCTATCCCCCTCCTCCAGG
>QMSR01000129.1 GCA_003649695.1 Thermoplasmata archaeon | reverse complement strand
CTCAAGCAATCTACTTTCATAATATATTGATTCTTGAGAACGAGGTTTTATTTTTTTCAAGCCATTAATAAGTTCAGGGATACCAATCCCAAATATTTTCAAAAATTCACTATGCATATAATATTTATTCTCTTTTTCTCTACAACTTTATATCTTTGTGCTGATTTGAAAAAAACAGGATGATAGTAAAACCATATAAAACAGCTGAGAGCTCAAAGAAACAGCAGGTTGCACGAATGTTTAATAGCATTGCTGCGAAGTACGATTTTCTCAACCACTTTTTGTCGATGGGTATTGATAAGATTTGGCGAAAAAGGGTTATTAAACTTCTGAGTCATATTCAGAAACCATATATTCTGGATGTTGCCACAGGCACCGGCGACCTTGCTCTGTTAGCACATAAAAAACTTGGCAGCAAGGTAACAGGAGTGGATATCTCTACCGGAATGTTAGAGGTTGCAGAGAAGAAGATTAAAGAGAGAGGGGTAGGAGAGTTTATTACGGTTGTTGAGGGAGATTCCGAAAATCTTCCTTTTGATGATAATTCGTTTGATGCAGTTATGGTAGCTTTTGGAGTGCGTAACTTTGAAAATCTGAATAAAGGACTGACAGAGATGACACGGGTGCTTAAGCCGGGAGGGCGAATGGTTGTTTTGGAGTTTGCACGTCCCTCATCTTTCCCGTTTAAACAGTTATACTTTTTCTATTTCAAACAGATGCTACCTTTTTTTGGAGGTATAATATCAAAAGATAAAGCAGCTTATGAGTATCTTCCTGCGTCGGTACTAAATTTTCCTGACGGAGAAGCTTTTGATAAAGAGTTGGTTGCTGCCGGGATGAAGCCTCTGTCAAGAAAAAAGCAGACATTTGGAATAGCTACCATTTATGCTGCTGAAAAAGGGATGCAATAAAAAGATAGAATTTTAGTTTTTATGGTAAGTGAAAAGCGTAATAAGAATCAATTGAAAAGAGTAATATTTATATTTTCCTGCTTGTTATTTGTATCCTTGTCGTATGCCCAGGAGGGTAAGAAAGGAGCACCTAACCTTCCCGGATTTGAAGAGAAGAAACTTCATTTTGGCTTCCTCATAGGCTTCAATGCCATGGATTTCAGGGTGTATAATAGTGGGCAACAAACTGATGACGGTAATACATACTATGCTGAGGTGCTGCACCTGAAACCGGGGCTGAATATTGGTATTGTTACCAGCCTCAGACTCAATAAATATTTCAATTTAAGATTTTTACCCGGCATAAGCTTTGGTCAGAGAGATATCTATTACATGAACCAGAATGGAGAGTTTCCTGAGGGCAGCCCGTTGCAGATTAAATCTACCTTTTTAGAGTTTCCTCTGTTGGTGAAGTTTAGCGGAAGCCGGATGCACAACGTCAAGCCGTTTATGATTGCCGGTGCAAATATGAAATATGACCTTGCGAAAAATAAGCAGGATCACCTGCTGTTGCGTTCACTCGACCTGTATGGTGAGGCCGGTGCCGGATTGGATTTTTACATGACCTACTTTCGTCTCTCAATCGAGCTAAAAGCCTCAATTGGATTATTCAATGTGTTGAATCCTGCCGGGACAGGTGAGCCGGGTGATGAGGTTTATACTCAGGCTCTGGATGGATTAAAGTCACGTATCTTTGTACTTACATTCTACTTTGAGTAGACACTAATGGCTATAGCTAAAGGCCAAAAGCTAAACTTATGAAAAAAGAACTTCATTTACGAATATCCCCTCGTGAAGCATCCGATGAACAATTTTATAAGCCATTAGTTGCCGGTGAGCTAAATATCTCGGAGGATGAGATTACAACAATACATATTGTAAAACGCTCCATTGATGCCCGCAAGCGTCCGGTAAAGGTTCAACTCTATCTCGATGTGTATGTTAATGAGGAAGCCCCCGAATTCATAAAATCCCGGTTCGATTACAAAGATGTTTCAAATTCACAGGAGGTTATTGTAGTTGGTGCAGGCCCCGGAGGTCTGTTTGCTGCATTGAGACTGATTGAACTTGGTATAAAACCCATCGTTATTGAACGTGGCAAGCCGGTGAATGAGAGAAAACGTGACCTCGCTGTTCTGAACCGCAATCAAGAGTTAAACAGTGAGTCGAACTACGCTTTTGGTGAAGGTGGTGCAGGTGCTTTCTCGGATGGTAAACTTTACACCCGCAGTACTAAACGCGGCGATTTTCGTAAAGTTGTTGAGGTATTTCATCATCATGGTGCGCAGGATGATATTCTGATAGATTCACACCCTCATATTGGTTCTGACATACTGCCGGGTGTGATTAAGAATATGCGGGAGTCTATAATTAGTGCCGGGGGTGTTGTAAAATTTGATACCCGTGTTAACAACCTTATTGTTGATGGGGATGAGGTAAAAGGTGTTGTTACAACTACAGGAGACAAAATTGAAGCACAGGCTGTAATCCTTGCCACAGGTCATTCGGCAAGGGATGTTTATCATTTTTTACACGAAGCAGAGATAATCCTTGAGGCTAAATCGTGGGCCATGGGTGTGAGGGTTGAGCATCCGCAGGAGATGATTGATCAGATCCAGTACCATTCAAAAGATGGTAGGGGCGAGTATCTTCCGGCAGCATCATACAATTTGTCAACTCAGGTTGATGGGAGAGGGGCATACTCATTCTGCATGTGCCCGGGCGGTATAATTGTTCCTTCAATGACAGAAGAGCAGGAGGTTGTGGTTAATGGTATGTCACCATCGAAGCGTAACTCCCCTTTTGCCAATTCAGGAATTGTAGTTGAGATTAAACCCGAAGACTATGAGCGATACAGCGATAAAGGGCCACTGGCCGGACTGGAGTATCAGAGAGAGTTGGAGCGTTTAGCACACGTTAATAGCGGTAGCACTTATTCGGCCCCTGCACAGCGACTTGCCGATTTTGTTGATGGACGATTGTCCTTCGACCTGCCGGAGTGTTCCTATGTTCCCGGTGTTATTTCATCTCCGCTACACTTTTGGCTACCCGATGAAATTGGTCTAAGGCTGCGAAAAGCATTTGATGTGTTCGATCGTAAAGTACGTGGTTTTGTTACAAACGAAGCCATGGTAGTAGGAGTAGAGAGTCGCACATCATCACCGGTACGAATACCCCGCGACCGCCAAACATTACAGCATGTTCAGATAAAAGGACTCTTCCCATGTGGCGAAGGAGCAGGATATGCCGGAGGGATAGCATCTTCTGCAATTGATGGCGAAAAGTGTGCCGATATGGTTAGTCTATGGCTACAGGGTTAAATGACTAAATGGCTGAATAGTTGAAGGGATAAATGGTTACAGTGTTAAATGGCTACAGGGTTTGAGGTTTAAAGTAAAAAGCTGAGCCGTAGCGAAGTCCCGAGTATCGGGATAAAAAGTAGGGAAGAAAGACCTTTAAACAGTACGACGATAGGAGGACTTTTAAACGGTAGCAGAAAAACATTAGCAATTGATGGCTTGTTAATGCAGTCTTAACAAATGTAATTAGAACGTTTTCTGATTTTTTAATTGCAACTTTTCCCTTTTATTCAATATAGAATACTTCTTTAAAATGGAACTAAACTCCGGAAGT
>QMSR01000128.1 GCA_003649695.1 Thermoplasmata archaeon | reverse complement strand
TAAATTCATCGAGAAGAGGGGAGAGGGAATACACCACATCGCCGTCGAGGTGGACGACATCAAGGGACTTTCGGAGAAGCTGAAGGAGATGGGATTTAGATTAGTCTACGAAGAGGCCAGAAAGGGGGCCGAAAGGACTTTGGTAAATTTTGTTCATCCGAAAAGCGCCCACGGCGTCCTCATAGAAATTTTGGAAAAGTAGTGCCGGGGGCGGGATTCGAACCCGCGACCTTCGGATTTCCCAGGAGGGCCCCTATGAGTCCGACGCTCCGCCAGCTGAGCCACCCCGGCCCGCTGGATACTCCTTAAGCCTCTATATCAAGCTTCCTCCAGGACGTAGCGGCCAAGGGTCAGGATGCTCCTTATGACGTCGAGGTAGGACTCGTCTCCCGAGATCTCCTCGACCTTTAGGACGCTTCCGGACTTCTTCACCCTTACCCCCAGGGGGAATCCGGAGGAGTCCACGACCACGATGTTGGCCCTCGGGTGCAGGGCCTTGATCTCGTCCTCGAAGAGGAGGAAGACGGGGTCGTGGGCGTGGAGGATCGTCTGACCCGGCTCCGTGGGCCTGTAGTCCCTGTGCAGCCACCAGACCCCCTCGCCGGAGACGGCCAACAGGGCTTTGCCGTTCTCCACGAGCTCGTCCAGGTAGGCCCGAATAGCCTCGGGCCAGAGGAGGTCGGAGAGGATCCTCGCCATCCTCTTCGGGGACCCCGCGCCCAGGACCCTCAGGTACTTCTCGACGATCTCCCCGTACGTCGCCCTTTTAGGCTCCACGTGCACGTACTTCCTGTTCTGGTCCCTGAACACGAGCCTCTTGCCCATCAGGTACAGGAGGTACTCCTCCTTGATCTTCCTCGGGTTCCTGGCGGCCTCGAGGGCCGCACTCGAGACCCTCCCGCTCCAGAGGTAGGCCAGCTTGGACGCGAACTTGGGGTCCACGGTGGAGATGAGCCTCGGGAGGCCGTATCCCTGGAGGGCCAGGTTGGACTTTAGGATGTCCTCCGTGCGGACGGGCCTCCAGCACCTGGCTATGAGCTCCAAATCCGACCTAACGGCCCCGAGCTCCTCCAGCACCCTGAGGGCGTTCTCCCTCCTGCTCCTCGGGTCGAGGCCGCTCCTGAACACGACCCAGCCCAGGATGTCTCTGGTGCCCACCTCCAGGTCTATCTCCCCGTAGGAGGTGTAGTCACCCTCGACCTCGAGGCCGAGCGACGACGCCAGGTCCCGGGAGAGGAAGACGATCCTCCAGCCCATCTTCCTCAGGATCTGGAACACCTCCGGCACCACCTCGTCGGCCTCCAGTGGGCCCTCGATGCCGAGGATCCTCGGGGTGTCCTCGTCGAGCTCCACCTCGACGGCGATGCCGGTGGTCGGGTCCACGAAGCCTGTCATGCCGGCGCTCGCGTACCCGGGCCTGAGGATGGAGAGGACGTCTCCTATCGGGACGAACTTAGTGCGCTCGCCCTCGGGGGCCGGGTAGGGACCGTAGTACGGCGTCCCGGACACGTGGGTGACCCTGACGTCCTCGACGGTCCCCGTGAGCCCCGGGACTCCCAGGAGGACCTCGAGGTCCCTGTCCGAGAGGGGTCCGTAGGCCTGGCATATCTTTCTGAGGACTGGCCCCGGCTCCCCTAGGGGCCTGTTCGGGAGGTAGGCCCCGTAGGCGGTCCGGACGACGAGCATCTTCTCCGTGAGGGCGGCTAGGGCCTCCCTCACCTCCTGGACCCCCTTCCCCAGTAGGATCGAGAGCTCCTCGGGGTCCGACCTCCCCAGCTCCTCCAGCTTCGACAGCACCAGCTCTTCCAGCTCGCTGAGCCTCGTTTTGGGCGCAATGCCCGCCAGCATCCTTGCGTAGTCCCTCCTGACGAGGAAGGACCTCCCGTTGGGGGTCCTGAGGATCACGATGCCGTCGCTGAGCATCATCTCCACGAGCCGCCTGAGGCTGAACCTCCTCGCCCTGGCGGCCACCGACAGGGGGCTCGTGGCCAAGACGTATCGGGAGAAGAACTCCTCCTCGTCCTCCACCACCCTCAGGGAGTTCCTGACGGAGGCCGACATGACCTCCTCGATGTTGGGCCCCCTCTTCGCCCTCTTCCTGAGGGCCTCGTAGTCCTCGGCCAGCAGGTACTGCTCGTCCCAAGACGGGGTGAACCTGCCCTTGACGAGGATCCCCCGCGAGAGCATCTCCTCCAGCCTCTCCTCGAGTTCCTCGGCCGGGATCCCCATCCGGGCCGAGAGCTCGTCCAGGGTCATGGGCCCCTCGCGGTAGAGGATCCAGTGGAGCACCTTCTCCACCGCCTCGTCCCTGTCCGCCCCGCGGACGTCCAGGTGCACGAAGAGGTCCCCGGACCCGCCGCGGCGGCGGAAGACGAGGAACGCGGCCTCCAGATCCCTGAGGGCCGCCATGATCTCCCTCCTCTCGGCCGCCAGCCTGGCCTGGAGCTCCTTGAGCGTGTGCGGTCCGTCCTCCCTGAGGATCCTCAGGATCGCCTCGTGGAGCTCCGAGAAGTCCCTTACGGGGACGGCGAAGACCGGCGCTAGGTACCTCAGGTTCTCCGGGGTCGTGTGGGATCCGAGCCTGCACCTGGCCCTGACGACCATGCCCTCCCTCTCCAGGAGGGTCACGACGGCCATTACCACGTCCCTCGGCGTCTGGGTGAAGGAGAGGAGGGAGAATCCCTTCTCCCTCGTCAGCTCCGCGGCCCCGACCCTGGAGAGGAAGTCCAGGATCTGCTCGTGGTCCGAGGCGTCGATGCCCTCGAACTTGGAGCGGAAGTACTCGGACACCTCTTCCTCTGAGAACTCGTACATCCTCGAGAGTTCCTCCCTGCCTATGACCCTCTCCAGCAGCTTGCTGTGCAGCTCCCTGAGCAGGGCGCTCTTGTCCGATATGAGCACTATGTCCGAAACCCCCGCCAGGATAATGTGGTAGGCGAAGGGTGAGGGCGTCTCGCTGTAGTCGCGCACCGCCACCTCCGTCTCCCCCTCCTCGATCCACTGCAGGACTTTCCTCGCGTTCGGCAGGTCCATGACGATGTTCAGGATCTCGTTGTAGGTCTCCTCGATGAGCGGGAAGTCCGGCAGGGCGGCCAGGAGCCTCAGGAGCCTGTCGCTCCTCAGCTGCTGCGACGTGACCGAGATCTCCCTGCCGCGGTACCTCCTCAGGACCATGAGGCCTCTGGTGGCGACGTGGCGGAAGCGCTGCTTGAAGAGCTCGGTGCCCATGAGTGCCTCCCTCAGGACCTCCTCCAGCTCGGAGGACCTGACCAGGGAGACCACCTCGTCCAGCGGGACCCTCCTGTAGGTGGTGAGCATGAAGGCGTCGTCCGTTACCGTAATCCTCACGGAGGTCCTGTATCGGTTCGAGATCACGTGGGCGTATGCCCTGGAGAGGGCGTCGTTGACCCTGCGCCCGAACGGGAAGTGGAAGATGATGTTGTACTTGCCCTCGCTGTCTATGTACCCCTCCACGAGGACCCTCCTGTGGCTCGGGACCACGCCGGCAACCTGGAGCTGCTCCCTGAAGTGCCTGACCAGGCTCCTGGCCCCGGCCTCGTCGATGGGGAAGGCCTCCATGAGGGCCCCTATGGG
>QMSR01000127.1 GCA_003649695.1 Thermoplasmata archaeon | reverse complement strand
ATAAATTTTTCCCACTTAAAAGACTCTGATGTATTAATTTTTAATGAATCTTTAACCTTATATATTATTAGCTGTCGAACTAAGCTAAATACCACTATCACGACGAAGCAACTAATTATTCCATAAATAAAATTTAACATTTTTTTCCTCCTTATTATATTATACCATATTATGCTATACAAAACCTAATATTTTTTCCTCAATATATTTTCAAAAATTCTAATAATTTCGTGCATATTTCTTCTATACTCTATTGCGTCCCATGTTCTATCCATCGCTAAAGATTCTAAAGGTGATAAAAGTAATTCTAGAATCTCGTGCAGAGCAGTCCTCTCTAATTCTTCTTCCATATTAACCAAAGTATTATCAGGCAAATTCCAAACTGTAGAAAGTGTAATTGTAGCATTTCTTCCCGAATAATTAGTTTCTACTTGAGCTAAATTATCTATTGAAGAAAAAGAATAATATATTTTCCAGTTTAATAAATTTAAAACTTTCTTCCAGTATTCGCAATATTTTATAAACTTTTTAAAATGCTTTTTACTTAATTTTATAGTCATGTCAAATCAAAATCCTTTCTTTTTATCTTTCCTAAAATCCTTCTACCAGGTGCTACATAAAGATTTATCTTAGGTCTAAAAATAAAACCTTCTAGATACATATCTAAATTATTTTTTTCAGCTATTATAGATTTAGGATATTTTCTAGCTAATAAATCGTAACATTCTTCGAAGGTAGGAATCTTATCTAATATACAAATTTTAGGAACTATTTTTAAGTTAAGATTACGACAAATCTCGTTACGATCTTTTACAGAAAGCCAAGTTTGATTTATTTTAATATCGAACACTATAAAATCTCTTTCTCCTTTAGGAAGATAATTACTCTTTTGAATCTTACTTCCATAAACTTCTCCAAAAATCCTAACTTCTGGATTATCATCTTTTTTAGGTATTTGAACAAAATTCTCTAAATACCATTTTTCGAGCAATTTATAATCTACAACTTTATCTAATGTATCTCTAATATACATTATATCCGTTTCCTTTATTTCATTATTTCTGCTAAAATATCTTTTATAAAATCCCATATCCTTATCATAGCCTAATAATAAACAAGCATTAGTCCCATCAATTTTTTCTTCTACTATAATATCTCTAACTAAAGTTAATCCTATTATTTCTAATTGGTTATTTATTATAGGAGTAACTAATTTTAAATTATTTTCATCCCTTTTAAAAATAGTATAAATTTTAGGATATTTTTCCATTATTCCTCCTATTTAATTAATAACTTCCTAACTTCTCTAGGCAAATCCCACATACCCCCCAAACGAGTTTTACAAAAAATACAATAAAAATTATTTTTTACTTTCAACAAGTCTTTCAATTTCATTTCCTTGTTGCAATTAAGACAATAAACCTTTATGTGTCCTTTTCTATCTACTCGGTATCTCATCGTCTAATTAATATATCTTTAACTACTTCAGGCAAATCCCATATATAACCTAAATGAGTCTTACAATACACACATAAAACGGCATCGTTAATAATTAATAAATCTCCGATTTCCAATTTCTGTTTACAGCCGTGGCAATATACCTCAAAATCCCACTCTAATAATTCCCCTTCTTTAATGTGATTATAAAATTTACTATTCATAGTATATAATCAGCGTATTTCTTTAATTTTAAAACTTCTTTATATTCTTTTTCTACTACTTTTTTTCTAAATTCGTCCTTTTCATCTTCTTTCTTTCTTCTTAACCTGAATTTTAATGTATCTTTGGGAGTTCCTTCTAAATGAATAGCAAAATCACTTAATTTAAGCTTTTTTAAATGGTTAGCATATAAACCTTCTATAATAAGGTAATCTATGCCTCTGCCATCTATTTCTTGAAGCATAATGGAGTTGGTGTATTTATTTATAACTTGAGAATAAATCTTTTTTCCTTTTTTAAAGCGATGTATTATATTTTTAACTAAACTCCAATCTATTTCTTTAATCCCTACACTTTTTAAACCTTTAGCTTTTCTTTCTTCATTTCTAAAATTAAAATGAATCTTATACATATCATCAAGAGAAATCCCTAATGATAATTTATTTTTTTTATATAAAAGTTCCTGTAGAGCTTCCATAAGCTCGGTCTTTCTTGTTCCACTGCCACCACCTATAGTAATTATTATTTTATGCTTATCTAATATATGTTTTAATATCTTTTTTGCCCTTCTGTAATCGTTTCTATTAGTTAAAATTTTATCTCCTATCATCTTTATACTCTCCTATATAATAATTTCCGTTTTTTTCATACCTTCTAATATATTTTTTATTACAGTAAGGACACGTAAAAGTTCCATCCCCTATCATTTCTATTTTAAACATATTTTTGCATTTTATACATTTTACCATTATGGTAGCCATAATTACCTCCATCTAATTATATTATAACACATCCTTATCTACAACACGAAATCCAACATATTTGAGTTTTAAGACTGGTTTTTAAAAAAGGATACATAATTTATCATATTTCTACTAAACCAACTAAATTCCAACAATTCCCCTGAAATTTCCAACAAATCCTTTTAAATATCTATCAAAAAATATACTACAGCTACTAATTGCAATATATTTAATGTAATGAAGCCTATCTTATTTACTAATAAATAAAACTTTATAAATCTTTCTTTAAGTAAAGGCTCTAAAGCTAAAGTTATTATTTGTCCTCCATCTAAGGCGGGGAAAGGTAGAATATTTAATAATACTGAAAGGTAATTTATAAATCCTAACATAAAAGGAAAAGACTTAATTATAAAACCATATCTTTTAAAAAGAATTGCACGTAATAAAATATTATAGGCGTTTAAACCAAAACTTACCGAATTAAAAACTATTAAACTACAAACAATAGTTATTATAAAATTTATTGTAATTCCAGCCAATAATATAAATACTTTCTTAGAATAAGGAGCATTTAGAAATCCTCTTTTTACTTTTTCTTTTTCTCCTTTTAATTTAGTGAATCCTCCTAGTAAAAAAGGAGTAATTTTAAATTTTATATTTAAAAACTTTATCTGTAAACAAGGTTTAAAAAAGCCTAAAGAAAGAGTAATTACATCCACTCCGCACAACTTCGCTACAATAGCATGTGCTATTTCATGAGATATTATAGTAATTATTAGAGAAAAAAATAAATAAACTAACATCATTACTCTAATAATTTTTTAGTTTCTCTATTTAGCAAAAATAAGGTTAACAATCTAATAATATAATCAAGATCCTTAGAATTTATTATTTCTACAGGAGTATGCATATTTCTTAAAGGTATGCCTATAATTAAAATCTTGGTAGGATAGTTGCTTACTTCACATGCGGTATAGCCTATATTTCCTTCGGAAGCTTGATACTGTATCTTAATTTTATTTTTCCTAGCTATTTTTTCTAATAGTCTTAAACTATTTTTATCTATATCTACTCCCCTGTATAATACTCCTCCCTTTCCTAATTCGCACTTTCCTACATTCTCTTCTAGTGAATCTCCATAATCAGTTGCAAAAGTAACATCAACTTCTATAAATAAATCAGGTTTATATTTT